>NZ_BAABJQ010000014.1:0-237454 GCF_039543385.1 Rugosimonospora acidiphila | reverse complement strand
GGCGGGCACGCCGACCCAGCGGCGGCCGGCGGTGAACACCGCCGGCCGCCGTCGTGAACGCGCGTTACTTCTTGACCGTGATGGTGGCCGAGGCGGTCAGGCCGCCCGAGGCCACCGTGAGGGTGACCGTTCCAGACTTCACCGTGGTCAGCGTGGCCGTGTCGCCGCTCAGGTCGAGTACCGCCACGGTCTTCGCCTTCTTCTTGGCGGCCTTGACGTCGGACGTCGTCTGCGCGATCTCGAGCCCGGTGCTGCCGCTCCAGACCACGCTGGCCGGAAAGCGCAGCGGGAACTGCAGCCCGAACTCGCTGGTGATGCCCGTCGCCGCGACCGTCGCCGAGGCTCCCACGGCGAGCTGGTCGGGGGCGGACAGCTGGATGCCGTCGATCACCGGCTTGCTCTCGGCCACCAACCACTCCCGGGTGTCCGGGCTCGGCTGACCGGCCTTGATCTTGGCAGGCTTCGGGTCGACGCCGACGAGCATCCAGCCGAAGAAGCCACCCTGGTCGGGCGAGGCCATCGGGGCCTTGCCGACGGCCGGGGTGGTCACGTCCAGCACGCCATCGTTGCGCCGGATCGCCGCGTCGTGCACGTGGCCGGTGAACAGGGCGATCGGCTTGCCGGAGGTCTCCCGGAAGTCGGCCAGCCACTTCTGGAACAGGCTCGCCTCCAGCTGGTCGGACAGCTGCGAGGCGCCGGTACCGGTGGGGTCCACCAGCGGGTGGTGGAACGACACCACGACGCTGGTGACCGTACGGTCGGTCGCCGCCTTCGCCAGCTCGGACTGCAGCAGCGGTACCTGGTCCCAGTCGGAGCTGCGCATGTCACCGGTGTGCGAGTCGAGCAGGATGAACCGGGTGCCCTTGTGGTCGAAGATCTGGCGGGTCGGCCGGCCGGTACCGGCGATGAAGGCGTCCAGCCCGCCGGTCGAGGACAGACCGGCCTCGTGGTTGCCGGGGATCCAGTAGACCGGCAGGCTGGCCGGCACGTGCGCGGCCAGCAGCCCGTTGGCCAGCACGAAGTCCGCGGGGTTGTCGTCGTCCACGAAGTCGCCGTTGATCAGCAGGAAGTCGGGCTTGGCGGCCACGGCCTGGTCCAGCGCCACGGCGGTCTGCCGGGCGGAGAACGAGTTCAGCGTCTGCGCCGCGCTGACGTGCAGGTCGGACATGATGGCGAAGGTCCACCGGCCGGATTCGATGCCGGGCTGCTGCTCCAGCACGTACGGGTCGGGCTGCGGCGGCACGGTGGTGGAGGCCTGCTGCCCGACCAGCGCCTCAAGGGCGTCGAACTCCAGCACGCCGGCGTTCTTGTTCGTCTGCGACGTCTCCACGGCATAGACCCGCTGCAGCGTGAGCGGCTCCGCGAACCCGTCCGGGATGTCGCCGATGACCTGCTGCCAGCCCGTCCAGTTCACGGACAGGGCGAAGTCGAACGGCACGTTGGTGGTGCCCTGCGAGGCCATCATCGCCCGCAGCCAGTGCCCCTTGCCGTCGCCGTTGACCCACAGCGACAGCTTCTTGGTGCCGCTGGGCAGGGTGATCGGGGTGGGCGCCGCCACCGCGTACGCCGCCGAGGTGCTGGTCTGCCCGGTGAAGTCGTAGGTCAGCTGCAGGGCGTGGTTGTCCGCGGTGGCCCCGGGCCGCTCGGGAGCGGCGACCGTGGCGACCGACGCGCTACCCCGCGCCGAGGTCGCGGTCCAGGTCACCGCGGCGCCCGGCTCGAACTCGGACAGCGAGATGCTGATCAGCCCGACGGTGACCGGCAGCGTCACGCTGATCCCCTGCACGGTCGCGGTGATGGTCGCGGCCTTGCCGTTCGCGTCCGCGCCGCCGGTGATGGTGACGCTCCCGTCGGCCTCGTCCTTGAGCGTGAGCACCGACTTGTCGTACGCGAACTTCACGTCGCGGGACGCCACCGGGGCGCCGAAGCCGTCCGCGTCGAACCCGGTGAGCGTGACGCTCGTCGTGGCACCGGGGTCGATGGTGATCGCCGGCTCGCTGAAGGCCAGCCGGTACAGGTCGCCGACGACGCGCACGTCGTACTCGCCCTTGACCGACCCGGACTGCGCCCGCAGGGTACCCGCGCCCGGCTTGTTGGCGGTGAACACTCCGTCACTCGCCGTCTTGCCCAGCGAGCCCGGGGTGGCGGTCCACTTGACCGCGTGCTTGACGATCGGGGCGGCCGACCACGCCTCGTCGTACCCGGCGACCTCGAGGTTCAGGGTGAGCCCGGGGACCACCCGGTCGGCGGCCGGACGCACGTCCAGGCCGGCCAGCTTGCCCGACCCCTTCGCGCCGAACAGGCCGACGGCGTTGGGTACCAGGCGCTCGTTGCCGTCCGACGGGGTGTTGACGACGCTGACCCCGGAGTCGCCGGCGTGCCGCGCGACCATCTCGGTGGAGCCACCGCCGTCGAGCATGAACGCCGTGGTGGCGCCCAGCCGGACCATCAGCGTGGCCATGTCATCGAAGCCCAGGCCGGCGGAGAAGTTGGCCTTGCCGTCGACCGCGACCAGCAGCAGCCGGTGCCCGTCGTCCAGCCAACCGATGGCGGTACGGCCATCCGCGGCGTCGTTGCCCGGGTTCGACGGGAAGGTCAGCGCCTGCCCGTTCTGCACTAGTACCG
Source organism: Rugosimonospora acidiphila (assembly GCF_039543385.1). Classification (NCBI taxonomy): domain Bacteria; kingdom Bacillati; phylum Actinomycetota; class Actinomycetes; order Micromonosporales; family Micromonosporaceae; genus Rugosimonospora; species Rugosimonospora acidiphila. The sequence goes on along the minus strand of NZ_BAABJQ010000014.1, from coordinate 234,829 downwards.
ACCCGCTGCCCAGCGCCATCTGCACCGGGGAGGGGGAGTTGTCCTGCGGCTGGAACGACACGGTCACCGCATCGCCCAGCTTCGCGCCCGCCAGCTGGGTGGCGGCGGCGCCCCGGCCCAGCACGATGAGGCCCCCCGCCGGCACCGGCGTATCGGTGAGCTGGTTGTTGATGGCGGTGACCTTGCCGGCCGTGACCACGAGCTCCGTGTACGGGCCGGCGCTCTGGATCAGCGTCCGCGCGCCGGGACCCCACAGTGGGGTGAACACGTCGATACCGTCGGTGGGTACCGTCTCGGAGTTGAGCGCCGCGAGTGGCCGCTGCACCCCAGCGACGGTGACCGTGCCCTGGATGAGCAGGTCGGCGAGGCGGGCGATCCGGTCGGCGCCGACCGTCACCACGGTCGACGACTGGTTGGTGCCCTTACGCAGCTGGCCGCCCTTGATCTCCGGGCCCTCGGCCGCGAAGGTCTCGGTGATGTCGAAGTAGTCGCCGTTGACGGCGCCGACCGCCTTCTGCGCGTTGGCGGTCTGCGCGATCGTCCAGGTCTCGCTCACCTCGTCCGCGAGCAGGTCCACGCCGACCGACGCGGTGCCCAGGTCGGCGTTGAGCACGTGTACCCGGGTCCACCCGGCGGTGCGGCCGAAGGTGTTGAACGTGGTGAGCACGATTCCCGGCGCCACCGGGCTGTCCACCCGGTCGGCCTCGATCGACTCGCCGGGGATGGTGGTCTGATATGTCGGTACCTCGAAGCTCGGCGTCTTCGTCGATGCCAGCAGCGGCGAAGTGGCCGGGTCGACCTGCGGTCCGGCTGCGGTCTGGCGGCTGGGGTTGGCGCTTGCGGCGGTGCCGGTCGCGGCGAGCCCGGCGGCGGCGACGGCGCCGACGATGAGTCCGCGTCGGGTTACCCGCACACCATTGTGGTCATGGTCGTTCATGAACACTCACACTATGGCTGATGATCGACGGCGAAATGAACGGCGGGATGAGGATCCGCGTCCAGCCGTCGAGCTTGTGAAGGCGGACCTGCGGTTACGTGCGTCTGATCACACGGCCGTCCGCGCGCCCACGCCATGGGAGCGCGACCCGACTGGCGCGACGATCCGGCTGGCGCCACGACCGCGCTGGCGCCACGACCCGGCTGGCGGCGCGACCGGGAGGGCGGCACGACCCGGTTGGCGTCACCCGGCCAACGCGATACGGTGCCCGGCGTGCCACCCGAGACCGTGCGTCGTGGGTGCCCCGCGGCACGCCGTCGGGGACCGCCGGCGGCGCCACGCCGTCGAGTGGCGTCGGCGCGCCGGCGGTCCGCCTGCCCTGGCGGGTCAGCGCGCCGGCGGCTCCGCCTGCCGGGAATGGTCATCGTGCGGCCAGGCCGGCGAGGAGAGGGTCGGGTGCGCGCCCGACGGCGGGAAGTTCGGCGCCATGGGCGGCTGCGCGGGGTTCGGCGGTGCGGGGTTCGGCGGTGCGAGGTTCGGCGGTGCGAGGTTCGGCGGTGCGGGGTTCGGCGGTGCGGCGGGCCGCTGGAAGGCCGACGAGGGCTGCGGGCCCGACTGCGGGCCTGACTGCGGGCCCGACTGCGGGCCCGACCGCGGGTAGGCGGCCGTCGCGTCGGAGGGTGGCCAGTTGCTCGGCTCCCCCGATGGCGGCCAGTTGCTTGGCGGTGCGGGCGGTGCCGCATTGGCCCGTGCCGCCTGGGGTGGCCAGTCGGCGGGCGCCGCCGACGGTGGCCAGCCGGTCGGCCCGGCCGATGCTGCCCGGTTGCCCGGCTCCGCCGATGGCGGCCAGTTGCTCAGCTCGGCCGAGGGTAGCCAGCCGGTCGGCTCGGCCGACGGTGGCCGATTGCTCGGCTCCGCCGAGGCTGGCCAGTTGCCCGGCGGTGCGGGCGGTGCGGGATTGGCCCGTGCCGCCGCCTGCGGTGGCCAGCCCGACGCCGGGGTGTCGGCCTGCGGTGCGGCCTGCCCCGGGTTCGCGATCATCGGCGCCAGCCGGTCCAGGATCGAGGCCAGTTCCAGCCGCGCCGCGTCATCGGTCGCGTCGACCTGGGCCCGCAGGCCGGCGAGCTGGCGCATGGCCCACTGGGCCAGGGTGGCCAGGCGGGTCAGTTCCTCGCGGTCGGCCGTGTAGCTGCTGCCCGCGTTCGCCCGGTACTCGCGCACCGCGTTCTCGGCCGCGTCGTGAGCGGCGCGGAGGATCTCGTTGGCCTGCTGCCGGGACTGGGACACCATCTGGGCCGCGCTGGTCTGCGCCGCGGCCAGCATTTCGTCCGCGTACTGCTGGGCCTGCGCACGCTGGTTGATGAGCTCCTCGTCCAGGCCGGGGACGCCCGCGGATGGCAGCTGACCGTGACGGCGTGCGTACACCTCGCGTTCGAGGCGCTCGTTGTCCAGCCGCAGGTCCGAAATCTGGCCGTCCCGCGCACCCACCTCCTCGGCCAGTCGCTGGAGCAGCGCCTCCACCTCGGCCGGGTCGTAGCCCTTACGGAAACCGATCTGGCGCAGGCGGGTGTTGCGGATCTCATGGGGGGAAAGCGGTCTGCGCCGGTAGCCGGATGATGTGGTCATCGCCGGGTGGCCTCCTCGAACGCTCCATGGGGGGTCAACGACGCGCGCATCGGCGCGTAGGACTTGTCGTCGAACTGCTCCACTCGCACGGCGCCGGGCGAGTATCCCTGCTCCAACAGCGTCTGGCAGGTGCCCGAGACCATCGCGGGTGAGCCGCAGACGTAGATCTGCCGGTCGTGCCAGGAGCCCATGCGCAGCGCGGCCTCCACGACCGTGGCCCGGTACGGGGCGATCGGGTCGTCGGAGACCGTCGGCACCACCTGCAGCCAGCGCAGGTCCTCGGCGAGCTGCCTGAGGGCCGCCAGGTCGTACAGTTCCCAACTGGTCGCGGCGCCCACCACCAGGGTCACCGCGCGGTCGTCGAGGTTGCTGGCCAACTCCTCGATGATGGCCTTCATCGGTGCCAGACCCGTGCCGCCGGCCAGCAGCAGCAGGTTGTCGCGGGAGTCGGTCGGGATGGTCAGCCGATTACCGATCGGCGCGCCCAGCCGCAGCACGTCGCCCGGCCGGGCCTGGTAGACCATCGCGGAGGAGAACATGCCGCCGGGGACGGCCCGGACATGGAGTTCGATGGTGCCGTCCGGCCGCCGGGTGTTGGCCGGCGACAGGTACCGCCAGACCCGGGGGCGCAGGTGCGACTCGACCGCTATCGACTGCCCGGCCCGGTACCGCAGCTCCAGTTCGGGCCGCACGGTCAGCACCGCCACGTCGGCCGTACGCCGCTCGTGCGCCACGATTTCGGCGTTCCACCACGGTGGCTCCACCTGCGTGGCGGCCTCGGCAGCCTCGATCATCACCTGGGAGACGATCCCGTACGCCTCGGTCCAGTCGGCCGCGAGTTGCTCGGTCCACGCCGGGCCCAGGCCGTGGGCCAGCGTGTGCAGCAGGGCCCGGCCGACCATCGGAAAGTGTTCGGCGGTCACCTCGAAGCGACGGTGGTCCCGGCCGAGCTGCTGGACGAACGGGAGCAGCGTACCGGCGTCGTCCACATTGGACACGATGTGCCCGAGCGCGGACAGCAGCCGGTCGCGCTGGCCGCCCATCGACGTGGCGAACAGCCTGCGCAGCCCCGGGTCGAGGCTGAACAGGGTGGCATAGAAGTACGCGGCGGCCTGGTCTCCCAGCGCGGCGACCTGTGCCCAACTCGCCTTGAGTGCCGCGACGTCCACTAGCGCTGCGCCCCCGCGGCCGGGCCGGCGCTCACGACCATGGGCTCGACACCGCGCAGCACTCCGTCGGCGGCCAGCAGCACGTCCATGGGCACCTTGAAGTCGTGCATCACGGTCAGCAAGCACAGGCTCACCCGACGGTAGGCATCAGTGGTGATGCCGAGGCCGGCGTGCGCGCTGGCCAGGTCCCGCCCGGTGTACCGGTCGGGGCCGCCCAGCACCTTGGTGAGCAAAAGAATCTGGTGCCGCTTGAGGGAGGACAGCCCGTCGACGGTCAACGACGCGAAGAACCCGGCGGTCGCGGGGTCGGCCAGCAGGCGGGCGTAGAACTCCTCCACGACGGCGGACACCGCGGCGGATCCACCGATGGCCAGGAAGGCCGAACTCGGCGATGTCTCGCGGGCGTCGGCGTCGAGCTCCAGCAGCGCGCTGTCCTGCGTCATGTGTGAAACCTCCGTCGTTGTATTCCCGGTATGAGACGGGCGATCTGCGCCGCCCGGGTCAGATCGGACTCGGACGACCGTACGGGATCGTCCACCTTCGGAACAAGTGTCGGACGTGAGCCGAGTTGTTACACCTCGACGGTCGCGAACTGTCCGAGATTCATCGACGCCGGTTGCCGGCGATGCGGGGGCCGCCCAGTGATGGTAGGGTGCCGCCTCCATCGCTCGTTCCACAGAGGACAAACGTCGAGTTGGGTGGCCGAGAGGATGCCGCCGCGGCACGCTTCGCTGCGACTCGCATTGGACGCACTCGATGTCGTGGGCGGACCTCCGCTCCACGGTCCCGCTTACGCGCCGGCGTGCTTCCTCAACGTTCACGGATCACCGTGGCGCCATTAGCGATTCGGTGGCGAACGCGCCCCCGCTGGTAACCGGCCGGCGCCAGGTCGACAACCGATGCATCGACGGGCCACGATGGCCGCCGCGCCTCAGGGGCGCGTCGCGATCCGCTCGTTCGCGGGATCGCGCCGCACAGGGGCCCGCGCGATCGATTCCTTCACGGCGAGCGCTCGGCTGATTCCGTTGTGTAGCCAGAGGTTTGGCAGTGATATTCCTAACACAGGCGAACGCCGGTGGCAGCCGCCCATCTTCTCCGCCTGCATCGGCGTCTACTGTGGACGCACCGAGGCGGAGATCGCGTGGCGGACCCAGGCGCTGAAACGAGTCCAGCGCGCTGCCGTCGCCGGACGCGGTCGTCGGGCCGCCGTCGAAGCTCGTCGAGCGGATCGGGCAGTTCGCCGAGACCGGGGCCGAGCGGGTATACCCGCGGGTCGAACTCGACGACCCCGACCACCTGGAGTTGCTGGCCTCAGAGGTGCTCCCGCGGCTCTCCTGAACCCACGCGGGCCCGGCCGTTTGGCACCCGGGGACCGGCCGCACCTGTTGAGGTGGTCACAGCCACGGGGTTCCCTTTGAAGCGGAGGATGATGATAATCATTATGCGTGGGAGTAGGTGCGGCGCCGTACCAGGTCGGGCATGACCTGGCGGCATCGGGCGCCCGGAGAACCGCGGAGCGTGATGACGCCGCCCCGCGCCGTGCGGGCGTGCCAAGGAGCCCGGCCCGGCGAAGCCAGTCCGCCGTGGGCACGCGATCGGCCGCGGCGGCAGCGATCCGGAGTGCGAGGCTGCCGCCCCTGCGCGGCTTCCAGCCCGAGGCGGTCGACGCCATCGTCGCCGCGCTGGCCCCCGGCGGCCGATGCCAGCTGATCGCCGCGTGCGGCAGCGGCAAGACCCTGGTGGCCGCGCATGCCGCGGTGCGGCTGTGCCGCGACTGGTCAGAGTCACCGCGCGACGCCGGCCGCGCCGAGTCGGACCAGCCGGTGGGCATCGTGGTCATCGCCTGCCCCTCGCTGGCGCTGGTTGCTCAGGGCCTGGGCGTCTGGTCCGGCGTCGCCGACGAGATGCTGGCCGTCTGCAGCGACGAAACGGTCGCCGACGCCGCGGTGCGCGCCGCCGACCTGGAATGTCCGGTCACCACCGACGTCGAGGAGATAGCCGAGTGGCTGCGCCGGTCCGGTACGGGGCGGCCCGGGCTACGGCTGATCCAGGCGACCCACGCCTCCGCCGACCGGGTCGGCCAGGGACTGCTCGCCGCGGGCATGGCGGCCGACCTGGTCATCATCGACGAGGCGCACCACACCGCCGGCCGGGTCGACAAGGCCGTCGCGCTGATGCACCACGACGCGTACCTGCCGGCGACCCGGCGGCTGTACATGACGGCCACCCCCAGGGTGCTCGGCGCGGCCGGAACGGGCCGGGGCGCGGCCGGGGAGACCGAGTTCGCGCTGTCCATGGACGACAGCGACACGTTCGGCCCGGTCGCCTACACCTACCCCGTCGCCCAGGCCATCGACGACGGGTGGCTCGACGACTACCGGATCGCCGTCATCGGGGTCACCAGCAAGGAGGCGCTGGCTATCCTGCGCGGCGCCGAGGAGTCGGCCATCCTCGAACCGGCCGGTGCGCCACTGCGTACCGCCGTGGTGCAGACCGCACTGGTCCGGGCCGCCGCGGAGTTCGGGCTCAAGCGCATCATGGTGTTCACCTCCCGGGTCGCCGCGTCGCAGGCGTTCGCCCGCACGCTGCACCGCCGCGCCGAAGCCATGGACGGCGAGCACCGGCCGCCCGGCGCGCTGACCGTGGGGCACGTGGACGGTGAGCAGAGCGGCGCCCAGCGGCAGATCCACCTGGCGCACCTGGCGGACCCGCCCAGGGACGGGTGGACAGTGCTGTCCTCCGCGCGGTGCCTGCTCGAGGGCGTCGACGTGCCGGCGGTGGACGCGGTGTGCTTCAGCCGGCCGCGGTCGGTCGTCGACGTGATCCAGGGAGTCGGCCGGGCGCTGCGCCAACACCCCGGCGGCACCGGGGTGGCCACCGTCCTGGTGCCGGTACTGCTGCCCGACGATCCGAGCGAGCTGCCCGATGAGGACGACGAGTGGGCGACCCTGTGGCAGGTGCTGCGCGCACTGCGCGCCCACGACAGCCGGCTGGCCGCCGCGCTGGACACCAGCCGGGTCACGCTGGCGTGCGACGGCCCGCCCGTGCTGCCCCGCAACGTGATGGTGCACCTGCCCGACGAGTACGACACCGAACAGCTGCTGCGCCATGTGACCGTGCGGCTGCTGGAGCAGACCACCCCGGACTGGCTGGTCGGCTACGCCGGTGCGGTGGAGTTCCACGCCGAGCACGGGCACCTGACCGTACCGGAGGGCTACACCTGGGGCGGCATCTCGCTGTACGGCTGGATCGCCAACCAGCGGGCCGCGTACCGGCACCGGGCACTTTCCGCCGACCGGGTGCGGGCGCTGGACGACCTCGGCATGGAGTGGGACCCGTACGGGGCGGCCTGGCAGCGCGGCCTGAGCGCGGCCAGGGCCTTCCACGCCGAGCACGGCCACCTCGCCCCCGCCGCGAACCATAACGAGGGCGGCGTGAACCTGCACTCGTGGCTGAAGAACCGGCGCGGCGACCGGCAGCGCGGCCGGCTTCCCGCGGAGCGGATCGCGGCGCTGGACGAACTGGGCATGGAGTGGACCGCGGAGGGCTCCGACTGGGACCGGGGCCTGGCCGCGGCCCGGGCGTACCGCGCCGAGCACGGGCACCTGGACGTCCCGCCGCGGCACCGGGCAGGCGGCGTGGACCTGCACGCCTGGATCAGCAACCGGCGCGGCGAGCGGCGGCGGGGCACCCTGTCCGCCGAGCGGGTGCGGGCCCTGGACGAACTCGGCCTGCGCTGGTCGCCCAACGAGTCGGCGTGGGAGCGGGGGCTGGCGGCGGCGCGCGCCTTCCGCGAGCGCGAGGGGCACCTGAGCCCGTCCAAGGACCACGCCGAGGACGGGGTCAAGCTGTTCCACTGGCTCAAGAACCGCCGCACGGAGCTGCGCCAGGGCAAGCTGCCCGCCGATCGGGTCACCGACCTCGCCGAGCTGGGCATAGTAGACCAGCCCAAGGCTGTCGACCAGCCCAAGGCCGCCAAGCAGCCCAAACGGGCCACGACCGGAGGTTAGACCTCCGGCGCGGCCGTCCACGGCCGGAGCTTCTCGGGGTTGCGGATCGCCCAGAGGCGCGTGATCCGGTCGCCCGCGAGTTCGAACGCCATCACCGTGACGGTGACGCCCTCCTGCTGCATCACCAGGCCGGGCTGGCCGTTGACCGTGCGCTCCAGGAGCGTCATGTTGGGCACCCGGCCGGCGAGCTCGATGGCGTAGCGGGCGATCTGCTCGGCGCCGCGCATCGGGTGAAGCACCGCGCTGACCAGTCCGCCGCCGTCCGCGCTGGCCGTGACGTCGGGGTCGAGCAGGGCGATGAGGGCGTTGATGTCCTTGGCCTCCCACGCCTGCCTGAAGGTCCTGACGATGCCGGCCTGCTGGACGGTGGGGGCCGTCGGGGTCTGCGCCGCGCGGATGCGGCGGCGGGCCGAGGTGGCCAGTTGACGGCAGGCCGCGGGGGTGCGGCCGACGATCTCGGCGACCTCGGCGAAGGGGTAGCGGAAGACGTCGTGAAGGATGAACGCGACGCGCTCGGCGGGCGTCATGGCTTCGAGCATGACGAGGAAGGCCATGCTCACCGACTCGTCGAGGGTGACCCGGTCGGCCGGGTCGGCGCTGGTACCGCCGGCCCGTCCGGTGACCCATTCCGTGCTGTCGGGCAGCGGCTCCGGGATCCATTCCCCCACGTAGCGTTCCCGCCGGGCCCGCGCCGATCCGAGCACGTCGAGGCAGATGCGACTGGCCACCGTGGTGAGCCAGGCGGCGGGGGTGTCGATGGCTTCCTGCTGGTCAACGGGCATCGCGTACCAGCGGGCGTAGGTCTCCTGTACGACGTCCTCGGCCTCGGCCAGGGAGCCCAGCAGCCGGTACGCGAGGTTGATCAGCCGCCGCCGCTCGCTCATGATCGCGCTCAGGCTCGGGTCGGCCCGAACGTGTTCCGGCTCGGATTGGGTGGTCATGGCGTCTTCGGCTCCCTCGTTCGCAAACTGCTCTCACCAGTTGGACGAAGCGCCGCACCGAAATGTGAGGCCGCTGCGCCGGCTCACATTGTCGGCGCCCGGATCGTCAGGCCTCCAGAGACAGTTCAGCGCTGGGAGCCCGCGCGACCCGGCCATTATGTGAAGGGAAGTCCTCCCATGTCCACGCCCACGACGACCACGCCGGACAACCTTACGTCGCGTCTACCCGACCCCACCGAGCTGTTCCCCGAGATGACTTCCGTCGCCGGGGGCATGATCAAGGCCACCCACAACGGTTCGATCCCGCGCACCACCATCAGCCTCGTGCACCTGCGCGCCGGACAACTCGTCGGCAGCACGTACCACACCGTCCGGCAGACCGGCGAGCTTCGCAAGGCAGGGGAGACCGAGGAGCGGATCACCTCGGTGGCCTCCTGGCGGGACGCACCCTACTTCACCGACGCCGAACGGGTCGCGCTGGAGTTGGTGGAGGCCGTGCTCACCCCGAACCCGTCCGGCCAGCGCGTCCCCGACGAGCTGTACGCCAGGGCGTCCGCCCACTACGACGACAAGGCGCTCTGGACGCTCACCATAGCGATCGGCCAGATCTGCTTCTTCATCCCCGTGGCGCTCATCGCCAGGCCCATCCCCGGTAAGGCGCCCGGGAAGAACTACACCAGCTGACGGACCGGGAGCCCGGTCATGCGCGAAGAGCCCGCCCGGTCGCGCGCGAGGGGGGCGACCGGGCGGGCGCCGACGGTCGCGTCCCGTGGTGCGTAAGGGAGCGCGACCGTCGCGGGTCAGGCGCTGGTGGCCGCGGCCTGTTCCGGGGTCAGCCGTGGCGGACCGGTCACCGCCGCCCGGGACAGCGGCGCCGCCACCACCGGGTCGGCCGGGCGCTCGGTGTGCCAGGACGTCACCGCCTGATACGCGGCGGCCACCTCCAGCAGCCGGTCCTCCTCGTACGGCGCACCGCCGAGAATGGTGCCGACCGGCACCTTCGGGTCCGATCCGACGGGGGCGAACCCGATCGGCAGCGCGAGTTCGGGCAGGCCCAGGATGTCGAAGGGTACCGGCCCGGTCTGCAGCAGCACGTCGCAGCCGCTCATGACGCCGTCGAGCAGCTCACGCAGCAGGTGGTTCTTGGCCCGCTGGCCAGTGATCCACTCGTCACCGGACAGGAACAGGCCCTGCAGCCAACTGAGCAGCGACACGCCGAACAGCTTCGGGTCCTGCCTCAGGTACGGCAGGAACGGCTCGGTCCGCTCGCTGAGCCGCACGTTGTTGAACGTGTCGGTCAGCAGGCCCCAGTCGTCGGGGTAGCCGACGTTCACAATCTTCGCGCCCGGGATCGAGGCCAGTTGGTCCAGGAACCCGTGGCGCAGTGCGAGGACGTCGGCGCCGACCCCGGTGAGGTAGTCCGGCGGTACCCCGATCGTCGTGGCCCGCCGCAGCACCACCTTCTTGCCCCGGCGCACCGGCAGCGCCGAGGTCACCAGGTCCGGCACGGCCGGCAGGCCGAGCGTGCGCGGGTCGTTCTGGTCCGGGCCGGCGAGGACGCTGAGCATGATGGCGGCGTCGAGCGCGTCGCGGGCCAGCGGTCCGGAGTGGTCGCGCGTGTAGGACAGCGGGATCACGCCGTAGACCGAGGTGCGGCCCATCGTCGGCTTGAGGCCGGTGAGGTTCTGCTGGTTGGACGGCAACACGATGCTGCCGCCGGTCTGGGTACCGATGGAGGAGCACGCCATCCGGCCCGCCACCGAGCAGGCGGGGCCGGTCGACGAGCCACCCGGGTCGACCGACGGGTCCCCGGGCGTCCAGGCGTTGACGGTGGTGACCGTGCCGTTGGGGGTGGTGGCGCGGGTGGTCGCCAGCGGGCCCATCTGCCCCTTGCCGACCACTATCCCGCCGGCGGCCTTCAACCGGGCCACCGAGGTGGCGTCGTAGGGCGGTACGAAGTTCTCGAAGATGAAGGAGTTGGCCGTCGTGACGACCCCGGCGGTGTAGTAGTTGTCCTTGACGCACAAGGGAATCCCGCTCAGCACCCCGCCCGGGTGCCGGTCCGCGGCCCTGGCCTGTTCGCGGGCGGCGTCCGCGGTGACCGCGTTGAACGCCTGGTACACCGAATCGAACGTGGCGATGCGTCGCAGGTGCGCCTCGACCAGCTCCACCGCGCTCAGCTTCCGGTGGCGCAGCAGCGTGACGGCCTCGGCGACGGTCGCCTCGGTCGGGTCCTGCCTCGCCTCCGGCCGCACGTCCACGTCCGGCACGGTGACCTTCTTGCCGCCGGCCAGCGATGCCGCACCGGCGTCGGGCCCCCCGGCGGCGGGGGAGGCGAACGCGGTGGCCGGCAGGGCCGCCGCCGCGGCGGTACCGGCGGCGACCGAGGCGGACCGGGCGAGGAACACCCGCCGGTTGAACTCCCGGGTCACCGTCCCTCCCGTCCGGTCCACGCCTCGGTGATCGAGGGGTACTCCAGCGGCGGGGACAGCTCCTGGCTGAGCGCGTCGGCGTCGGTGGTCGTCGCCGGCACCGGCCGCCACCCGTTGATCGCGGTGGGAGTCTTGAGCACGAACGAGCGCAGGGAGGAGAGCACCTGCGCCTGGGTGGGCGCGCCGGTGACGGGGTCGGCGGTGGTCGGCAGCAGGTTGAGGTCGATTCCGGAAACGGCCAGCCGGGCCACGATGAACGTATTCAGCTGGTCGGTGGTCAGTGACGAGGGGTCGATGGCCATGCATTCCTCCGGGTCCGGGGAGCGAGGTGCGGGCTCGCGACTATCCGATCCGCCGTGCCTGGATCGCCGCGCTGGCCGCGTCGATGAAGATCCAAACCGGCAGCGGTTTCGCCGGCGGGTCGCGACAATGAAGAGCGCGTTTCCCGCCGGTCCGTACCGCCCGCGACGGGCGGCGCGGCGCTGGTAGAAAGGGATCATGCTGACCATCGGGATGCTCGGCGGGATGAGCTGGGAGTCCAGCGCGCACTACTACCGGCTGGCCAACGAACTCGTGCGCGAGCGCCTCGGCGGCCTGCATTCGGCCCGGTGCGTGCTGCACTCGGTCGATTTCGCCGACATCGAACACCTGCAGGCGACCGAGCGGTGGGACGAGGCCGGCCTCCTGCTCGGCCGGGCCGCCGCGGCCGTGCAGGCCGCGGGCGCGGACCTGCTGTTGTTGTGTACCAACACGATGCACAGGGTCGCCGAGCAGGTTCAGGACGCCATCGACATTCCCCTGCTGCACCTGGCCGACGCCACCGCCGCCGCGGTCACCGCGGCCGGTCTGCACACCGTCGGCCTGCTCGGCACGGCCTTCACCATGGAGCAGGACTTCTACCGCGACCGGCTCGCCGCGGGCGGCCTGCGCGTGATAGTTCCCGAGGCCGGCGACCGCGCCGAGGTGCACCGCGTCATCTACGAGGAATTGTGCCTCGGCGACATCCGTGACACCTCCCGACAGGCGTACCGGGGCGTCATCGACCGGCTCGTGGGCTCCGGCGCCCGGGGCGTCATCCTCGGCTGCACCGAGATCGAGCTGCTGATCTCGCCGGCCGACTGCCCCGTTCCGGTGTTTCCCACCTCGCGGCTTCACGTCGAGGCCGCGGTCGATGCCGCCTTGGGGGGAGCGCAGCCGAGCCGGTTCGTGGCGCAGGCGAGCCCCCCCGACGCCCTCCTACCAGGACGCATCGAAGCCCGCCACATCGCCACAGCGTAGGGCGCTGTACGCCGGAAGGGCGTCCGCTTGAGCAGCTGTTGAGAGTACCGGGATCGCGCTCGCCCGAGGGTGGCCGGGCCGGGGCTGGCCTACACTCTCGGCGTGATCATCCGTGAGGCGACCCGCGCCGACCTGCCCGCCATCCTCGCCCTGCTGGTAGACGACGACCTGGGCGCCGACCGCGACAGCGTCGAGGTCGACGAGGCGTACGAGCGGGCCTTCGCGGACCTCGACGCCGATCCGCGGGCCCTCCAGATCGTGGGAGAGCAGGACGGCCAGGTAATCGGCTGCATGCAGATCGTCTACCTCCCGGGTCTCAGCCGGCACGGCGCGCGGCGCGCCCAGATCGAGGCGGTCCGGGTCCGCTCGCAGCGTCGTGGCCAGGGGCTCGGCCGCCAGTTGATGGACTGGGCGATCGCGCACGCTGCCCAGCGCGGCTGCACGATCGTGCAGCTCACATCCCACAAGTCGAGGGTCGACGCGCACCGCTTCTACGTCCGGCTCGGCTTCGTCGCCAGCCACGAGGGCATGAAGCTGACCCTCTGATCTTCTGACCGTTTGCCCTTCTGATCCTTTGACGGTACCGGGTAGCCGAGGCGCAGGCCCGGCTCGACGTGGTGGGCCGCGAGCGCGACGCCGCCAGGGCACGGCTGGAGCAGCTCGCCGGGGCATCCGGCGCGTACACGGCCGTACTCGGGGAGAAGGAGCGGTTCCTGCGGGGATCCGACGACCCGCGCGGAGCCGAGCTGCTCAGCCTTGCCGAGGAGTCGGGGCGGCTGACCGGTGAGGTGCGCGAGGTGGACGAGGCGCTGCGGGCCGGCCGGCAGGCGCAGGAAGCGCTGTCTCGGCTCGCTGATCGGCTGTCCAGCGCGTCGGGCTGGTCGACGTACGACACCTTCTTCGGCGGCGGCGCGATCGCCAGCGCTATCAAGCACTCGCGCCTGGACGATGCGGCACGCGACGCCGCCTACGCCGACAGGTGCCTGGCCGTGCTGCGCACCGAACTCGCCGACGTGGACGGGGAGCAACCGGCCGTGCCACGGCTGGGGCTGGACGGCCTGACCAGGTTCGTGGACATCTGGTTCGACAACGCCTTCACGGACTTCGCGGTGCGCGGCCGGATCAAACAGGCCCAGGAAAGTGTCGCCCGCTCGACGCGGCTGGTCGGTGACGTGATGAACCGGCTGCGGCAGCGCTCGGCGCAGGCACGGGCGCGGCTTGCCGCCATCCAAACGCGCCGCGACGACCTGCTTACCCGGTAGCGATCGATCGACGGGTGCCCGACCACGCCCTAGTAGGCTGGGTCAGGTTTGTGTTGATCACCCGCGAGGGAGGTAAGGCCCGATGCAGCTGCGTACGCTGGGCGCGACCGGAATCAAGGTAAGCCCGTACTGCCTGGGCGCGATGATGTTCGGGGCCTGGGGCAATCAGGACCACGACGACTCGATCAAGATCATTCATGCAGCCCTGGACGCCGGCATCAACTTCGTGGACACCGCCGACGTCTACTCACGCGGCGAGTCCGAGGAGATCGTGGGCAAGGCGCTGCGCGGGCGGCGCGACGACGTGGTACTCGCCACGAAGGTGCACAGCGCCATGGGCGACGACCCGAACCTGCGCGGCAACTCCCGCCGGTGGATCATCCGGGAGGTGGAGAACAGCCTGCGCAGGCTGGGCACCGACCACATCGACCTGTACCAGATCCACCGCCCGGACCCGGACACGGACATCGAGGAGACCCTGTCGGCCCTCACCGACCTGGTGCGCTCCGGCAAGGTACGGGCCATCGGCTCGTCGACCTTCCCGGCCGAGCAGATCGTCGAGGCGCAGTGGGCCGCCGAGCGCCGCGGGTACGAGCGGTTCCGCAGCGAGCAGCCGCCGTACTCGATCCTCACCCGCGGCATCGAGACCGGGGTGCTGCCCACCACCGCGAAGTACGGCATGGGCGTCATCGCCTGGAGCCCGCTGAGCGGCGGGTGGCTCACCGGGAAGTACCGCAAGGGTCAGGAGATCGATATGACCAGCGGCCGGCCGGCCCGCATCCCGGCCCGGTTCGACCCGTCGCTGCCCGGCAACGCCCGCAAACTCGACCTGGTCGAGCAGCTGATCGAGCTGGCGGGGGAGTCCGGCATCTCACTGACCCACCTCGCGGTCGCGTTCGTGGTGGCCCACCCGGCGGTGACCTCGGCGATCATCGGCCCGCGCACCATGGAGCAGCTCACCGACCTGCTGGACGGGGCGCAGGTCAGCCTGAGCGACGACGTGCTGGACCGGATCGACCAGATCGTGGCACCCGGTACCAACGCCAACGTGGCCGACTCCGGCTGGATGCCGCCGGCCCTGGCCGACGCGAGCCTGCGCCGCCGCCCGCCGGCCCAGCGCGCGGCGGCCTGACCCAGCGACGGGCGTGAGACGGCCGGGACGTGGTGGCGAACCTCACCCGCCCCGGCTGTCCACCCCCGGCCGTCCACCCCCGGTCGTCCACCCCCGGTCGTCCGTCCACGGTCTGATGCCGGCCGGGAGGGCGGCCGGTTAACCTCGCCGGCATGGACCCGACCCCGCACGTACCCCGACCGCCGCGGCGGCGCCTGCTGCCGCCGGCGGCGCGCACGGCCCTGGTCTGGACGGCGGTCGGCCTGTTCCCGTTCGTGCTGATCCTGTCCCTCGGTACTCCCACGAGCCGCGCGAGCATCGATCTCGTCGTCGTCAAGGTGCCCCAGATTTACGCGCTGCCGATCCTGGCCATGGCGTTGCCCACCACGCTGCTGCGTCGTCGACCCGTGCTGGCCCTGACGCTGACGGTGTTCGGCGCGGCCGCGCAGGTCGTGGCCGTGCACCTGCCGCCCTGGCAGGCCGGGTACCTGTCCGACGTCCGGGTGGTGCAGATCCTGGCCATGGACCTCGCCGTGGGCGTCGTCGCGGCCACCCGGCCCCGTCGGGTCTCGATCGCGGTGGCGGTGGGAGCGGTCTGCGTCCAGATCGTCATCGGTTTCGGCAACCCGAACGGCGTGCTCCTCGGCAGGCGACCCGAGGTGCCCATGCTGGCCATGGCCATCGCCTGGATGATCGGCAACTCGGTCCGGGCGCGCCGGCGGTACGCCGAGGCGGCGGGCTCTCAGGCCGAAATCCAGGCGGTCACCGCCGAGCGCCTGCGCATCGCCCGCGAACTGCACGACCTGGTGGCGCACAGCATCGGCGTCATCGCGATCCAGGCCGGCGTCGGCAGCCGGGTGATGGACACCCAGCCGGCCGAGGCCCGCAACGCGCTGCTCACCATCGAAGCCACCAGCCGGGAGACCCTGGCCGGGCTGCGCCGGGTGGTCGGCGGGCTGCGCCGCACCGAGGCTGGCGAGCGGTCCGGGGCGGGGCCGCTCGATCCGGCGCCGGGGCTGGCCGACCTCGACCGGCTGGTCGAGACGACGATTGGCGCCGGGGTCAGCGTGGACGTGACGTGGCTGGGCGACCGGCGGCCGGTACCCGGTGACATCGACCTGTCCGCGTACCGCATCATCCAGGAGGCGGTCACCAACGTGGTGCGCCACGCCGGCACGCCGCGGTGCCGGGTGACGGTCGACTACCGGGGCGAGGAGCTGGCGATCGAGATCACCGACGACGGGCGGGGCTGCCCCGTGCCGGCCACCGGGTACGGCATCACCGGCATGCGCGAGCGGGTGGGGCTGCTGCACGGCGGGTTCAGCGCGGAACCGCGCGCCGAGGGCGGCTTCCGGGTCGCGGCGACCCTGCCGCTGCCCGAAACCGTCGCCGCGCCGGCGCGGCCATGACGATCCGGATCCTGCTCGCCGACGACCAGCCGCTGGTGCGCTCCGGGCTGCGCGTGCTCATCGCCGACGTGCCCGACCTGGAGGTGGTGGGCGAGGCGGGCACCGGCGCCGAGGCGGTCCAGGGGGTGGGCCAGCTGCGGCCGGACGTGGTACTGATGGACATCCGGATGCCCGGCATGGACGGGATCGAGGCCACCCGCCTGATCACCGGCGGCCCGGAGCCCTCGCGGGTGCTGGTGCTGACCACCTTCGACGAGGACGAGCACGTCTACGGCGCGCTGCGCGCGGGGGCGAGCGGCTTCCTGGTCAAGGACATGGCGGTGGAGGACATCCTCGCCGCGATCCGCGTGGTCGCCGCGGGCGACGCGTTGATAGCCCCGGGCGTCACCCGCCGGCTCATCGCCGACTTCGTGGCCTCCGGCACGCCTGCCGCGCCGCGCCGCGCACGACCGGTCGCGAACATCACCGAGCGGGAGCGCGAGGTGCTCACCCTGGTCGGGCGCGGCCGGTCGAACGCCGAGATCGCGGCCGACCTGTACATCACCATGGCTACCGCCAAATCGCACGTGACCCGGCTGCTGACCAAGCTGGACGCCCGGGATCGGGTGCAGCTCGTGATCATCGCGTACGAGCTGGGACTGGTCGCACCAGGCGGCTGAGCCTCAGCCGATCGCCCCGGTGGGCCGGAACAGGTAGTTGTTCGCGTGCACGCACACCTTGTCGGCCGCGCGCCAGCCCCGCCGCCACGCGTACATCGAGTAGCCTCGCTCGGCGAGCCAGTTCACGACATCGTCGGGGGAGTACTCGTACCGTGCGGTGTGCCGCGCCTCGATCTCGATGAGCATCGTCGGCCGGAACCTGTCGATGGACCGTTCGCCGCCGCGCAGCACGTGCAGCTCCCCGCCCTCGACGTCTATCTTCACGAAGTCCAGCCGGGTCAGCTCGGCCCCGGCGCACAGCCCGTCGAGCGTGTTCACGTCCACGAGTAGGTCCGCGTGCTGGGCGAACTCGTCGTTCGAGCCGAGGCCGTGGGTGTTCCAGGCGAGGAAG
The DNA here is from genome assembly GCF_039543385.1 of Rugosimonospora acidiphila. NCBI lineage: Bacteria > Bacillati > Actinomycetota > Actinomycetes > Micromonosporales > Micromonosporaceae > Rugosimonospora > Rugosimonospora acidiphila. The sequence continues at coordinate 217,604 of NZ_BAABJQ010000014.1, read as the reverse complement.
GACCGGCTGGTGTCCGGCCCGTGCGCGCCGAAAGGCACACGCATCGCCACCCGGCCGGGCCGCTCGCCCAGCGCCATGGTGTGGTGGCGGACGTTCCCGCGCCGCCGGGCACCCAGCACCCGTGACCAGAGCGGATGCGAGAAGGACAGCGGCTCCACGCTGTGCACCAGCCCGGCCGGCCCGACCAGGTGAGACAACGCCTGGCTGTACAGGCCGGCGGCCGAGCCCACGTCCAGGCACACGTCGTCGGGTCCGACCAGGGCGGGCAGCGTGTGCAGTTCGGTGTCCAGGTACCGCGTGTGGCGCGCCAACAGGTTTGCCACGGCGGTCGTGAGAGTGGGTCGGTCGAGGCGGGGCATGCGTCTTCTCCCGGTGGTCGGTTGTTGTCGGCGCGGTGCGAAACGCTGGCCGGACAAGGACTCGCCGGCCGCGACCGTTCGCCGTGACGCCGTGATCGTATTGAGCGGCGCGGAGCGCGGGCATCGGTCCGCGGGCGTACACCCACGGGTGCGTGCGCCGGTGCCGATTGCCGTCGACGAGCCCATGCCCCGCGCCGGCGCCGTCCGCGGGGATGCGGTCGGCGGGCCGATGCCGGCGCCGGCCGGTTTCGGCACCGTTGGGCGCATGATCGAACGGGGCAACCTCAGCAGACCGTACCGGAACCTGGCCACCGCGCTGGTGGCTCTCGCGGTGGCGGTGACGCCGTCCGCCGGCGCGCTGCTGGCCGCGCCGGGGAAGGTGGCGCTTCCGGCGCCGGCCGGTGCCGCCGCGTGGCGCGCGGACGCCCGGCACCTTCCCGATCCGATGTCGGCCGATCCCGTTGCGGTACAACGGTTCCTGGCTTCGGCCGGCCCCGCCGAGCAGCGTGGGCTGGTCGCCGAGTACCCGGGCGTGATGGGCGACCTCGACGGCGTGCCGTTCGCGCTGCGGTACGCGGCGAACCGGCGGGCCATGAGCGACGCCGGCGCGCCGTACCGGGGCCAGGACGGGCAGTTCCTGCTGTTCGACCCGCGCGGCAACGGCCGGCTGGCCCAGGTCTTCGGCGACCTGGCGACGGCCGACCGGATAGCGGTACTGGTGCCGGGCGCGGGGAACCGGGCGGCGAACTTCTGGCGCGGCGTGGGCGGCAAGCGGTTCCGGTCGCCGGCGGTGCAGGCGGCCGACCTGTACCGGGCGGCGGCCGGATACCCCGGTGGCGACCGGTTGGCGGTGATCGCCTGGCTCGGGTACGACACCCCGCGGGGCGTGAACGCGGCCGCCGCGCGCGAGGACCTCGCGCGCTCGGGCGCCGCCGCGCTGAACCGGTTCGTGTCCGGGCTGGCCGCACTCCGTCCACAAGCGACGATCGCGCTGTTCGGGCACAGCTACGGGTCGACGGTGATCGGGCTGGCCGCGCCCCGGCTGCCCCACCAGGTGACTGACCTCGCGGTGTTCGGCAGCCCGGGAATGGGCGTGGACCGCGTGGCCGACCTGCACACCACGGCGCGGGTGTGGGCGGGGCAGGCCCCGGGGGACTGGGTGCGCTGGGTTCCGGGGGTGCGGCTGTTCGGGGTCGGTCACGGCATCAAGCCCGCCGATCCGTCCTTCGGTGCCCGTCTCTTTCCGACGGCGGGCGTCGCCGACCATGACCACTACCTGGCGCCCGGCACCGACTCGCTGGCGAGTCTGGCCCGCATCGCGGCGTCCGGCGGCCTTGGCGGGGTGCGGCCGTGACCGGCGGCACGGTCACGGCCCGGCGGCCGGGCTGGGCCGTCCGGATCGAGGCCGCGACGCCGCCGCACCGCGACCGGACGGTGGACGCGCTGCGGGCGGTCGCGATCGCCGGCGTGGTGCTCGGGCACTGGCTGGTGTCGGCCCTGGTCGGTGACCCGCACCAACCGGGGGCGCTGCACGGCGCGAGCCCGCTGGCGCACGCGCCGTGGCTCGACCCGGTGAGTTGGTTCTTCCAGACGCTGGGGCCGTTCTTCTTCGCCGGCGGATACGCGGCGGCCCGAGGCGCCCTCCGTCGCGAGGGCGCGACCGAGCCGGCCTCTGGCGCGGGCGAGCACCCGCGGTCTGAGAATCGCCGACCGCTGTCCTGGCTGGGTTCCCGGCTGGTCCGGCTGATCCGGCCGGTCCTGGTCCTCGCGGCGGTCTGGCTGACCGCCCTGCTGCTGCTGCGCGCCGCCGGGGTACCGGCCGGCACCCGGCGCGCGGTCTGGTCTCTGGTGTCGCACCCGCTGTGGTTCCTGCTGGTGTACCTGGCCCTGACCGCGCTGACCCCGGTGCTGCGGGCGGTCATCGTTCGAGCTGGACTGTGGTCGGTCGGGCCGCCGGTGGTGCTGGTCGCGCTGACCGACGCGGTACGCCCGCACGGGCTGCCCACCTGGCTTGCCCTGCTGGCCGTACCGGTGGGCTGGTCGGTGCCGTATCTGCTCGGTCTGGCGTGCGGGCAGGGCCGGCTGAGGCGGGCCACTGGCGCCGTGCTGCTGCCGCTTGGGGTGGCCGCCGGGGCCGGGCTGGTGCTGCTGGCCGGCTACCCGGCCAGCGCGGTCGGGGTGCCCGGTGACGGCTGGTCGAATCTGGACCCGCCGTCATTGTTCGCGCTCGCCCTGGCCGCCGCCCAGCTCGGCGCGTTCCTGCTGGTGCGGCCGTGGCTGGCCCGGGTGCTGCGCCGCGCGGTCCTCTGGGCGCCGGTCGCGGCGGTCAACCGCGCCGCGATGACCGTCTACTGCTGGCACCAGAGCGCGCTGCTGCTGGTGACGTTCGCCGGCCTGCCGTTCGGAGCGCCGCCCGGCCTGCTCGACCCACCCACGGGCGACTGGCCCTGGCACCGGCTGGCCTGGCTACCGGTGTTCGCTGCCGCCCTGACCTGCCTGTGTCTGGTGTTCCACCGGTTCGAGGCGCGGGCCGCACGGCGGTCGGTCACCGTGCGGCCCGCGCGGCCGACCGTGCGGGCGGGCGGGTCGGCCCAATAAAGATCGGTTGTTGTATGCAACTTGCCAAATGTAACGCATTGTTACTGGGCCATGACTTCGCGTATCCTTGGGGCACGTGCACGTATCCACGTAGACGAATTCCAACGGTGCGATCGGGGTCTGGGGATGGGCATCAAAATTGTCGGCGAGATGGACGACACCCTCATCGAAGACGCGTGGAGCCTCTACCACAAGGCATTTCGCGAGCTCAACGCCCTCGCGGTCCAGCGGCACCTGATGTATCGCGACGAGTTCGACGCGGTGATGGTCGACCCTCGGGTGCAGAAGTACCTGTGCCTGGACGACGCCGGGGCACTGTGCGGGCTGGCCACGTACACCAATGACCTGCACGCGGTACCGCTGATCTCACCCGAGTACTTCGAGCGCCGATGGCCGAGGTACTACGCGGAAGGCCGGATCTGGTACGTCGGCTTCGTGGCAGTCGAGACCGGTGCACCGATCACGACGTTCCACGAGCTGATCGCCGCCATGCACGAGACGTCGACCCGCGATTCGATCACCGCGCTGGACGTCTGTACGCGTACCGACGAGATCAGGCACCTGCCCCGGTCCGTCCGGGTGCTGCTGCACCGGCTCGCCGGCAACGTGCGGATGCAACGGCTGGACGAGCAGTCGTACTGGATGTACGACTTCCCGGAAGCCGCCTGAGCGCAGCCGCAGCCGTTCTTTGGCGAGGCGAGCACAGGCTAGGGCTGGCACCGCCTGAGCACAGCCGCAGCCGTTTTTTGGCGAGGCGAGCACAGGCTAGGGCTGGCACCGCCTGAGCGCAGCCGCAGCCGTTTTTTGGCGAGGCGAGCACAGGCTAGGGCTGGCACCGCCTGAGCGCAGACCGCGTGCCGGACCCGGCGCGTCAGGCCATCGGCTCCCGCCACATCGGCCAGATCGACGGCCCGTCGTCCTCCAGCCGGATTTCCGGGCGGCAGACGTAGCCGTGGCGCAGGTACAGGTCGCGGTTGCGGGGATCGTTGGCCTCCAGGTAGGCGGGGATTCCGGCGTCGTCGAGCCTGGCGTGATGGCGGTCGAGCAGTGCGCTGCCGATGCCTCGGTTCTGCAGCCTCGGCTGCACGGCGATGAACGCGAGGTAGTGGTGCGGCTCAAGTGGGTGGTGCGCCTCGAGCGCGGCGTCCAGTATCCGCACGCGGTCGAATGCCGACTCGGAGGCGTTTTTGATCCGGACGTCGTAGTCGGCCGGTCCAGGCAGTGGCGCGGTGAGCGGGAACCACAGGGCCACGCCGGACAGTTCGCCCGTGTGCTCGTCGACGGACGTGTAGACCTCGCCGTACCGGATGGCGTGCTCGGCGAAGATGCCGAAGTAGGCGGGGGCGTACTCGCGCCGGACGGTCACTTCGGGCGCGAGCCACTGGGCGACCAGGCCGTCGCCCATCGCGTCGGCCAGAAGCTTGGTGAGTTCGCCGGTATCCACCGGGGCGACGTCGCGGATCACCAGATCCTGGATGGCATACGTCATAGCAATCCCTTTCTTGGTTTCGGGAAAGACGAGAGCGGCGAGGTGCGGTTCAGCCCCAGAACCCGCGGGCGCTGATGGGCTCGGAGTGCGGCTCGGGTTGCGGCTCAAGCCGCGGCTCGGGCTGCGGCTCGCGCCGCTGCCAGGGGATGGGCGGCGGCGTCACGTTGCCGCCGGCGCCCCGGCCGATCGCGGCGTACACCTGCGGGCGCCGCACCCGGGTGATCGCGCCCCAGCACAGGCCGAGCACCGCCACCGCCGCGTACGCGGGCGGGATGAGCCAGCGGAACGGCGAGTGCGGCGCGACCTGGAGCATGTCGCCCAGGCCGACGACGGTGGCCGCGAGCACGCCGGTGAGCAGGAGGAACGCCGCCCCCGGAGCGATCCAGGCGCGCCACGCGTTCTCCCGTCCCCGGTTACGGGCGAAGAACGCCACCACCGCGGCCGAGGCGCTCCACATCAGGATGAGCACACCCAGCCCGCCGATGACGGTCAGCCAGGCGAACAGGTAGACCAGCGGGTCGGCGTGGGTACGGGAGTAGGCGGCCAGCACCGCCAGCGCCAGGACGCTCTGCGTGAGCGAGCCGAGCAGCGGCGCGCCGGTACGCGGCTGGGTGCGGCCCCAGGCCAGCGGCAGGATGCCCTCCCGGCCCAGGGCGAATTGGTACCGGGCGACCGCGGCGTGAAAGGCGAGCAGCGCCGCGAACACGCTGGTGAGGAACAGGGCGTACCCGATGTGTAGGAGGATGGTCGGCACGTGCGGGGCGACGAGGGTGAACACCAGGTTGGTCTTCTGTGCCTTCGCCTCCGGCACGATGTTGGCCTGCCCGGCGGCGACGGCCATCGCCCACGCCGACGTGCCGCACAGCAGGCCGGGGATGATCACTGCCCAGTGCGTGGCGCGGGCGATGGTGCGTTTGGGATCCCTGGCCTCCTCCGACAGCACCACGGTCGCCTCGAAGCCCACGAAGCCGGTGATCGCCACCACGAGCATCGCGGCGGCCTGTGGAGAGAGCATGTTGGCCGGGTTGAGCATGCCGTAGCCGACGCTGCCGCCGGCCGGATGGGCGATCATCACGCCGTCGTAGATGAGCACGAGCGTGATCTCGCAGACCAGCAGCACCGCCAGTACGCGGCCGGACAGGTCGACCCAGAGCAGGCCGAGTACCGAGACCAGCGCCCAGCCCACCAGGGCGCAGGCGAACCAGCTGACGTGGTAGCCGGCGGTCTGAAACAGGTTGGAGGCGACCACGCCGAACAGCCCGAACAGGCCGATCTGCATCATCGAGTACGCCGGCAGGGCGACGAACGCCGCGCTCACACCCGGTATCCGGCCCAGCCCGTGGCTGATGTAGGAGTAGAAGGCGCCGGAGTTGACGATGTGGCGGCTCATCGCCACGAACCCGACCGTGAACATCGACAGGATCGCCGCGGCGACCACGTACGACAGCGGCACGGCCGTGCTGCCGATGACCGCGTAGATCGTGGTGACCGCGCCGAGGATGACCGTCAGCGGTGCGGCGCCAGCGACGCCGAAGAACACCACCGACGGCACCCCGAGCCGATTGCTCGCCAGTGACCGCGACACGATGTCGGGTCCAGCGGCGTCCGGTCGCGCCATTGCCAGCCTCCAAACTTGGGTCCGGCCCATGGCGTGGCGCCCGCGCGGGCTCAACGTCGACCGGCTGAGAGAACGGATCCGACGGACGTCTGCGTGTGCTCGATGAGCTCGCGTAGGTCCGCCGGAAGGGAGTTGACGACGATATGCAGATATTCCAGACCCGGACGGTGTACCGGCAGGTCCCACAGGACGTACCGGGTCAGTCCGGTCGCGAACATCAGGCCGGCCAGCATCCGGTCCTCGATGTCCAGCTCGCCCTGCCGGACGAGCAGGTTCGCCAGGCGCACCCGGGCCCAGGCCGCGGCGTTGCGCTGGTCCGCGTTCATCGGCATGTAGAGCGTCTGGCTGCTCATCAGCCTGCGGCGGACCACTGTCTCGACGGCGCCCGCCCGCAGTAGACGCTCGCCCACCTTCTCCGACGCCTCCTGGGCCAGGTACGCCAGCCAGACGCGCACGTCGCGATGCTGCGGCTGGGCGATGAGCAGGTCCAGGACGTTGTGCGCGAGCGGGTCGCCGGGCGGATCGCGACTGACGACCGACAGTTCGCCGTCGAATATCCGTACCCGGCCGAGCAGTATCAGCTCGCCCATGAGGCCGGCCGCCAGGCCCAGGCTGGTGGCCCGGGAGTGTAGGCGGGATCGGCCGTTTCGGTCCTCGTGTGCGATCAGGAAGAACTGGTCAGCCAGCACCGTAGCCACCCCTTGACCCCGACGACGGACGTAGAGCACCGGTGCCGGTCGCCGTCGGTGGCTCCGGTGCGCCGGTGTCCTGGCCATATGCACGAGTTCCCATTGTCGTGGGCCGGGGCGGTGAAACATCGATCACCTGGCGTATATGTCCGGCCGCAGACGGCAAGGGGGGCGGCGGCTACCTCGGATACACACAGGTGGGTCGGGAGACATCCGCCAGGTGGCGGATCCGCGACGCCGAAGCCGGTGGGGCGAGGGTCGCGGGCCGGGCGGGTCGATCACACACCGCCCGGCTCCGCACGTGCCATTTCGCAATTTGCACCCGGGAATTGCAGATCAGAACTTCCCATCCCCGAGGGGATTGGGCATCATCAGATGTCGTAGTGAACGTCGGGGCTCGATACGGAGGTGGTAGCCGAGCCGATCGCAATCACGTGGGCTGAAGCGTACTGGCTTGTGGCGTGGTGGCTTGCGGGTGCCTTGGCCGTTGCAGCGGCCATCAATGCACCCGCGGTGCTCATCATTACGACAAGCATGATCACGCTGCGTTTGGTTCGCATCGCGACTCCTGCCAAGCGGGTAACTACAGGGACACCCGGCCAGGTGGTCGTTACGTTCGATGTGCAACATGGACGCGGGGTGATCCTAGGATTATGCGCGGGTTAACGCAACATTAACTTAAGATGAATTAACCAGGCCCAATTGCGATCCGTGATCCTTATCGGCATTTGTGATCTGCAACGTCGTTCTACGCGACTGACCTGCGGAAATGCCGATGCAGATCATGAACCGGCAAAACATTGCCGAACCGATGTTCCTCGGCGGCTCGTCGCGGATGAACACCGAATGAATCAACCGCATTACTGACGACGCAGCCAGAGTGGGGTGTGGCGGGTTGACTGAAGCGCTTGTTGCCGAATCGCTAGTTGGTCGCCGCCACCAACTCGACCAGGCCCGCGGCTGGATCGCCGATCTGGCCGCGGGCCGCGGTCAGTCCGTGCTGATCGAGGGTGAGCCCGGGATCGGCAAGTCCTCTCTGCTGCGGGTTCTCGCCAGCGACGCGGTGTCCGCCGGCTGCCGAGTGTTCTGGGCGATCTGCGACGAACTCAGCCAGGCATTCCCACTGCTGCCGCTGCTGGAGGCCGCACAGGCCGAGACCGGGGTGGCCGGCGACGGGCCGGCCCGCATCGCCGAAATGCTGAGGGCGGAGACCACGCCCGGCAGCCGGACCGATGTGGTGGCCGCGGCCACCGAGCGGTTCCTCGCTCTCATGGACGAGGTGTGCTCTGGGCAACCCGTGCTGCTCATCGTCGACGACCTGCAGTGGGCCGACCCGGCGACCGTGATGGCGCTGGGCCGGCTGGTCCGATCGGTCCGGCAGATGTCCCTGCTGTTGGTCGGCGCGAGCCGGCCGGTGCCGCGCCGGGAGGACGTGATCGCGCTGCGCCGGGCGGTGGAGCCGGACGGCGGGCTGCTGCGCCTGCGCGGCCTGTCCGAGAACGAGGCGGCCGAGCTGATCGCCCGCGAGGTCGGCGGCGTGCCGGGAGCTCGGCTGCGCGGCCTCGCCGAGGGGGCCGCCGGCAACCCGCTCTACCTCATCGAACTGGTCGACGCGCTGGTGCGCGGCCGGGCGCTGACCGTCGAGGGCGACTGCGTGGAGGCCGCCGGGGGATCACCGCCGGACTCGCTCGCCGGTGCCATCGCCGACCGGCTGGAGTTCCTGTCCTCCTCGGCGCGCGAGGTGCTGCGGATGGCCGCGCTGCTCGGCGAGGAGTTCTCGGTCTCCGAGCTGGCCGTGGCCTCGGGCCGCCCGGTCACCGACCTGCTGCCCGCGCTCGACGAGGCACTGCTCGCCGGCGTCGTCACGGACAGCGGCCACGAGCTCGCCTTCCGGCACCCGCTGATCAGGTCCGCCCTCTACGACGTGATGCCCATCGCGGTGCGTGCGGCCTGGCACCGGGACGCCGCCCGAGCGCTCACCGAGGACGGCGCCCCGGTCGAACAGGTGGCCCGCCAGCTGCTCCCGGCCGCCGACGCGTTCCGCAGCACGGGCGCGGTGGACGACTGGATGGTGCGCTGGCTCGCCAGCGCCGGCCAGCAACTGGTCGGCCAGGCCCCGCACGCCGCCATCCCGCTGCTGCGCTGGGCGGTGGGTGCGATCCCCGCCGGGGACCCGCCGCACGACCTGCTCACCTGCCGGCTGGCCGACGCGCTCTACTCGGCCGGCGAGACCGCCGCCGCCGCGGCGGTGGCCGGGGCGGCGCTGGATCAGGTCACCCGGCCGGAACTCCTGGTCGACCTGCACTGGACGCTCGCGCCCTGCCGGATCGCGGAGGGGCGCTCGGAGGAGGCCCTGGCCGAGGTGACGCGCACGCTCGAGTCCTACGATCTCCAGCCGCGCGCGCGGGCCCGCCTGCTCGTCCTCGTCGCCCGCCTGCAGCGCAGCCTCGGCCGGCTGGAGGCCGCCGGCCAGGTCGCGAAGGAGGCGTTCGACCTGGCGGCCTCGGCGGGGGATCGCTGGGCCAGCGGTTGGTCGTTGGGCGTGCTGACGCTGATCCACGGCATGCGCGGCGATACGACCGAGTCGCTGGCGCTGTTCGACCGGGTGCGTGCCATGGTCGAGGGCGACCCGTCGCTGACCGACCTGAGGCTGATGCTGCAGATCAACCAGGCGGCCACGCTCGGCGACATGGACCGCTACGATGCCGCGTTCAGCGCCGCCGAGCAGGTGCGCCAGCTCGCCGACGACGCCGGCAACGTGGCCCGCCTGGCGCAGGCCCAGGTCGTGGTCGCCGAGTTGCTGTTCGACGTCGGCCGGTGGGACGACGCGCTGGCCGAGGTCGACCTCAGCTCCCACCCGCAGTCCGACCCGAGCGTCGAGTGCAGCGCGTACGGCCTGGCCGCCATCATCCAGTTCCACCGGGGCGAGACCACCGCCATCCGGCACCTGGCCAAGGCCGAGCGGTGCGCCGCCCGGCTGGGCGAGGACCGGCTGCTGGGCCCGCTCGCGCTGGCGCGCAGCCTGGACCGGGAGCAGTCCGAGGCGCCCGGCGACGCGTTGGCCCTGCTGATGGCCGGGCTGTCGGAGAGCTCCGAGGACGTGGAGGAGACCGCCGACCTGATGGCCGACGCGGTACGCCTCGCCATGATGGTCGGGGACGACGAGACCGCGCAGGCCGTGGCCAGCCGCGCCGAGTCGGTCGCCGACTCCTCGGACATACCGCACTGGAAGGCGGTCGGCACGCACTGTCGTGGCCTGCTCGACCGCGATCCGGTGGCGCTGCTGGCGGCCGCCGCCCATTACCACGCGGCCCAGCGCCCGCTGCCCCGCGCGCAGGCGCTGGAGGCCGCCGCGGTCGCGCTGGCCGACGCCGGGGACACCACCGCCGCGCGTACCCACTTCACCGACGCGTACTCGGTGTACTCGTCGCTCGGGGCGGGCTGGGACCTGGACCGTACGCAGGCCACGTTCCGCGCGTATGGCATCCGCCGCGGCCCGCACGCCCCGCACCGCCGGTCCCGCCACGGCTGGGACAGCCTCACCCCGACCGAGCTGCGGATCGCCGAGCAGGTCTCGCGGGGTCTGTCCAACCCGCAGATCGCCGCACAGCTGTTCCTGTCCCGGCGCACCGTGCAGACCCACGTCTCGCACGTACTGGCCAAGCTCGGGGTGAGCTCGCGGATCGACATCGCGAGGGAGGCGAACCGCCGCAGTTCGACCGGCCCGGAGAACGCCGGGCCGGTGTAGGCCCTGTCTTGCCGATCATCCGGCGGCAAGACAGGGCCCCGGCGGGCGGCCGAACGCTCACGCCAGCCGTCGAGTGTGCGTTCGGCCGCCTCGCTCTAACCGCGTACCGCCGGCCCAGGCGGTGACGCGGTGGTGCTGGCTGCGCCGGCCCCTCTGCGGCTTGGCCTGTCGGGGGGGACGGGGCCGGCGCTGCGGAGATCAGTCTGTCGACACGAGGGGGGCGAAATAACCGCCATCTAGCGGAGATGTGAATGCGCGCCGCCGGGTACCGGCGGATGCCGCAGCCGTCGCAGCAGACTGAGCCAGGTGGCGGATGTCCTGGCCGGGCGGCGCGCAAAGGATGACTGTGCAGCCGCGGGAACCGCGGAAACCGGTCGAGTCCCTGCCGCCGTACTGCCAGGAGGGCTGCGGCGGTAGGCGACGCCGGGGCGGGGCGGTCGATGCACCGTCACACGCCCCGCCAGTTACCGGGAGGATGACATGTCGTACCAGGGCCGGAACGTCAACGACGGGGAACCACCCCCGGCCATCATCGCCGCCGCGGAGCGCGACTACCGCAGCATGTGCGCCAGCGTCGCCGACGCGATGCTCGGCGCCCGTCGCGTGGCTGCCGAGCGCGGCTCGGAGGTCGAGGCGTTCGCCGAGGTCTATTTCGAGCTGAGCCGGATCAACCCTCGGGTGGCCGGGGCCATGGGCGCCGCCGCGATCGTCCAACTGGCGATGCGGCCGTAGCCGCCCGTACTCGGGCAGAGCCCCCGTCGTTGACGTCCCCCGTCGTCGACGCCGGCGGCCCGGCCGCCCAGGGCGCCGGCTCTCGATGAGCGCGGCGCCGGGCGACCGGGCGGCGACGGTAGTCGGCCGGGATGGCCTCAGGAGACGTTGCCCGCCCCGACGAGTGCCTTCAGGTCCGCGAGCAGCGCCGGGGTGACGTCCACCGAGTGGTCCTGCAGCCGCAGGAGGTGCCGGCCGACCTGCAGGCGCACCTCGGTCTTGCCGCGGTGGCGGGTGAGGATCTCGTTGAGCCGCTCGACCCGCTCCTCGTTGACCGACGTGTGCCGCATGCTGATCGTCAACGGGCGGGCGTCGGTGGCCGCGCTGCTCACGTCGAGGATCCTCATGTCGGACACGGCCACGGCCACGCCGCTGTCCCGCCGGTTGACCCGACCCTTGATCGCCACCACCAGGTCCTCGGCCAGCCGGTCGGACACCAACTCGTACGTGTTCGGGAAGAACAGCACCTCGATGGAGCCGGCGAGGTCCTCCAGGGTCGCCGACGCCCACATCTTGCCCATCTTCGTCACGCGCTTGGCCACGCCGACGAGCATGCCGGCGATGGTGATCTGCGCACCGTCGGGCATCTCGTCGTCGTCGATCTGCGCGATGGCGTGTTCGGAGTTGCTGCGCAGGATCCGTTCGGTACCGGCCAGCGGGTGCGATGAGACGTAGAGGCCGAGCATCTCCCGCTCGAAGGACAGCAGGGTCCTGCTGTCCCACTCGTGGGTCTTGATCTCGATGGTGAGCCCGACCGGGGTCTCCTCCTCCTCGACGATGGAGCCGAACAGGTCGAACTGGCCCTCGGCCTCCTTGCGCTTGACCCCGGTCATCATTTCCACGGCCTGCTCGTGAATCTCCAGCAGGCCCTGACGGGTGTGCTGGAGCGAGTCGAACGCGCCGGCCTTGATCAGGGATTCGATGGTGCGCTTGTTGCAGACCGCAAGCTCGCCCTTGCTCATGAAGTCGCTGAACGAGGCGTAGGCGCCCTTGCGCTTGCGGGTGGCGACGATGGACTCGACCACCGGCCCGCCGACGTTGCGCACCGCGTGCAGGCCGAACCGGATGGAGCCGTTGACCGGGGCGAACTGCGCGACGGACTCGTTGACGTCCGGCGGCAGTACGGTCAGGCCCATGCGCCGGCACTCGGCCAGGTACAGGGCCATCCGGTCCTTGTCGTCGCCGACCGAGGTGAGCAGCGCGGCCATGTACTCGGCGGGGTAGTTGGCCTTGAGGTACGCGGTCCAGTAAGCGATGAGGCCGTAGGCGGCGCTGTGCGCCTTGTTGAACGCGTAGTCGGCGAACGGGACCAGCACGTCCCAGATGGTCTGGGTGGCGTTGTCCGAGTACCCGTGCTCGCGCATGCCGGCCTGGAACGGCACGAACTCCTTGTCCAGGACCTCCTTCTTCTTCTTGCCCATCGCCCGGCGCAGGTTGTCCGCCTTGCCCAGCGAGTACCCGGCCAGCTCCACCGCCGCGCGCTGCACCTGCTCCTGGTAGATGATCAGCCCGTACGTCGGGCCGACGATCCCCTCCAGCGGCTTCTCCAGTTCGGGGTGGATCGGCACGATCTCCTGCTGCCCGTTCTTGCGCAGCGCGTAGTTGGTGTGGCTGTTCGCGCCCATGGGGCCGGGGCGGTACAGGGCGATCAGCGCGGAGACGTCCTCGAAGTTGTCCGGGCGCATCAGCTTCATCAGCGCCCGCATCGGCCCACCGTCGAGCTGGAACACGCCGAGCGTGTCGCCGCGCGAGAGCAGGTCGTAGGTGGGCTGGTCGTCCAGCGGCAGCTTGAGCAGGTCGATGGTCTCGCCCGTGGTCGCGGCCACGTTCTTGACCGCGTCGGCCATGATGCTCAGGTTGCGCAGCCCGAGGAAGTCCATCTTGATCAGGCCGAGCGTCTCGCACGTGGGGTAGTCGAACTGGGTGATGATCGCCCCGTCGTCCTCGCGACGCATGACCGGCACGTGGTCGAGCAGCGACTCCGCGGACATGATGACCCCGGCGGCGTGCACGCCGGTCTGCCGTACCAGGCCCTCCAGTCCCCGGGCGACCTCGATGATCTTCGCGACCTCGGGCTCGCTGTCGTGCAGGGCGCGAAGCTCGGTGGCCTCCCCGAAGCGGGGGTGGTTGCTGTCGAAGGCGCCGATCAGGGGCATGTCCTTGCCCATCACGGCCGGCGGGTACGCCTTGGTGATCCGGTCGCCGACCGCGTACGGGTAGCCGAGCACCCGGGCGGAGTCCTTGATGGCGGCCTTGGCCTTGATGGTGCCGAAGGTGGCGATCTGCGCCACCCGGTCGTCGCCGTACTTCTCGGTGACGTACCGGATGGTCTCGGTGCGCCCGCGTTCGTCGAAGTCCGTGTCGATGTCGGGCATGGACGCGCGCTCGGGATTGAGGAAGCGCTCGAAGATCAGCCCGTGGACGATCGGGTCGAGGTCGGTGATGCCCAGCGCGTACGCGACGATGCTGCCCGCCGCCGAGCCGCGGCCCGGGCCCACCTGGTGGCCGTTGTCCTTGGCCCAGTTGATGAAGTCGGCCACCACCAGGAAGTACCCGGGGAAGCCCATCTGGCTGATCACGCCGATCTCGTACTCGCACTGCCGGCGGCGGTCGTCCTGGATGCCGTCCGGGTACCGGCGGGCCATGCCGGCCCAGACCTCCTTCTCGAACCAGCTCTGCTCCGTCTCGCCGTCCGGTGCGGGGAAGCGGGGCATCAGGTTGTGGTACGTGAACATGTCGGTGGTGTCGACCCGCTCCGCGATCAGCAGGGTGTTCCTGCACCCCTCCAGCCACAGTTCCGAGGAGTCCACCTGGCGCATCTCGTCGGCCGACTTCAGGTAGTAGCCGCTGCCGTCGAACCGGAACCGGTTGGTGTCGGAGATGTTGGCGTTGGTCTGCACGCACAGCAGCGCGTCGTGCGCAGTGGCCTGGTCCGGGACCGTGTAGTGCGAGTCGTTGGTGACCACCGGCCGGATGCCCAGCTTGCGCCCGATGTCGATCAGGCCGTCCCGGACCCGCCGCTCGATCTCCAGGCCGTGGTCCATGATCTCCAGGAAGTAGTTGTCCCGGCCGAAGATCTCCTGGGTACGCGCGGCGGCGGCCAGCGCCTCGTCGTACTGGCCCAGCCGCAGCCGGGTCTGCACCTCGCCGGACGGGCACCCGGTGGTGGCCAGGATGCCGCCGGAATACTCCGCGAGCAGCTCCGCGTCCATGCGCGGCTTGCCGTACGTGCCCTCGATCGAGGCGCGGGAGGCCAGCCGGAACAGGTTGTGCAGGCCCTGGCTGTTGGACGCCCACATGGTCATGTGCGTGTACCGGCCGGCACCCGACACGTCGTCGGACTTCTGGTCGGGCTTGCCCCACCGTACCGGCCGGCGGTCGAAGCGCGTGTCCGGCGCCACGTACGCCTCGATGCCCAGGATCGGGGTGATGTCGGCGCCCTTGGCCGCCTTGAAGAACTCGTAGACCCCGTGCATGTTGCCGTGGTCGGTGATGGCCACCGCCGGCATGCCGAGACGCTTCGCCTCGGTCATCATGTCCTTGATCCGGGCGGCTCCGTCCAGGATCGAGAACTCGGTGTGAACGTGGAGATGTACAAACTGGTCAGACACCGATATTCCCTCCCCGAGTGCCGGCGGCGGCGACCGGCTTCCGCAAAATGGTGGCGCGATGCTCGACGAGCGCGTTGTTGACGGCCGAGGCCGACACCCCGAGCCCGTCCGCTATCTCCGCGTGCGTCATGCTCTGCGCGGCCTCCGCGATCGCGGCCTTCCGCACCGCGGCCATCACCGACTTCGCCTCGTCGATCAGGCGGGGCGCGCTGCGCGCCACCGCGAGCGGATCGAGGTCGAGCATGTGCACCATGGAGTCCGCGAGCGCGGTCACTCTATTGCGTAACGAAGCCGTTAACGCACCCTGATCATCAGCCACACCACACCCTAAGACACCCTAGGGTGTCAGCAAACGACCCCCCGGCGTGGCGCGTGCCGGGCTCCGGGTTGTGTTCGATCAGGGGGTCTTCCTCACCGTTCGTACGGTTTCCCGGCGGCCGGTCGCCCGGTCGGGCCGGCGACCGCGGCGGAATCCGGCCCGACGCCGGTCGGGGCGGGCTCCGGCTGGGCGACCAGCGCCCGGCGGCCGGTGGCCGGGCCGCCCGCGCCGGGCTCGGCGAGGGTGCGCAGGAACAGCCAGCCGAGGGCCGGCATCGCGATCAGCGGGGCGAGGGCGGTGCGCAGCGAGGTGGCGTCGGCGAGGACACCGATCAGCGGGCTGGCCACCCCGCCGGCGCTGACGGCCAGGCCCAGGGTGACGCCGCTTGCGGTGCCGACCCGCCGGGGCAGGTAGTCCTGGCCGAGAGTGATGTGCAGGGAGAAGGGCACGTACAGGCCGGCCGAGGCGAGCGCGACGAACAGGTACAGCGGCGGCCCGGGTGCGAGCACGACGCCGGCCACGGCCAGGACGGTGACGGCGTAGGACCACCGGACCACGGGCAGCCGGCCGAAGCGGGTGGCGAGCCGGCCGCCGGCCACGGTGCCGACCGCGCCGCCGAGATACAGCACGAACAGCGCGACGGTGCCGGCCAGGCCACCGCCACCGGTGCGCTGGCGCGCGTACAGGGAGATGAACGCGCTGAGCCCGACGAAGGCGATCGACCGGCACACGATGGCGCCGGTCAGCCTCCCGAAGGAGGCCCAGTCGTCCCGGTCCTCGTGCCGGCCCTCATCGGGGCCCTCGGCCCGAGCCGAGCGCGCGCCCGCCGTCGATGCGCGCAGCGCGGCCACGCACAGCGCCGCGCCGGCCAGGGCGGGGATGCCCAGCAGCGGGGAGGCGGGCAGACCGCCGGCGGCGATGACGGCGGAGACCAGCAGCGGGGCGGCGGCGAATCCGAGGTTGCCCCCGAGCGAGAACCAGCTCATCGCGGTGTGGCTGCCGTGGCTGGCCGCGCGGGCCGCCCGGGCGGCGGCCGGGTGGTACGCGGCGACGCCGATCCCGGAGACGCCGACGGCCGCCAGGGTCAGGGGGTAGGAGCCGCCCACGCCGGCCAGGGCGACGCCCGCACCGCCCGCCAGGGTGCCGACCGGCA
The DNA here is from genome assembly GCF_039543385.1 of Rugosimonospora acidiphila. Taxonomy (NCBI): domain Bacteria; kingdom Bacillati; phylum Actinomycetota; class Actinomycetes; order Micromonosporales; family Micromonosporaceae; genus Rugosimonospora; species Rugosimonospora acidiphila. Next base: position 201,249 of record NZ_BAABJQ010000014.1, on the reverse strand, counting down.
GCAGCCAGGGCATGGCCCACCTGTCGGTCAACGCCCCGAACAGCGGCTGCACGACCGAGGACAGCAGGGACGCGGCCAGCACGATGCCGGCGACGGTGGCGTAGGTGTAGTCCCGCTCGGACACGAAGAACGGCAGCAGCGCGGCCACCGCGCCCTGATAGACGTCCACGCAGGCGTGTCCCACGGACAGTGCGGTGATGGGGCCGCGGGTGCGCGGGATCGAGTTCATCGACACCCGGCCATCCTGGCCGGGGCCGACCGTGGCGCGCTTCCGATAAGGTGCCAACCAATGTCGAAAATCCGCCACTCACCCCAGGCGCGGACGCGCACCCTGACGCTCACCCCCGGCCAGACCATCGACCCGCACCGCCACGACGAGCACCAAATCGTCTACGCGGGCTCCGGGGTGGTGGCCGTGACCACCGGCGCCGGCACCTGGTTCGCCCCGGGTACCCGCGCCATCTGGGTTCCCGCCGGATGCGCGCACGCCCACCGCGCCCAGGGCCACCTGGACCTGCACCTGCTCGGCCTGCCCGCGGACGTCAACCCGCTCCAGTTGGCGGCACCCACGGTGCTGGCCGTCGATCCGCTGCTGCGCGAACTGATCATCGCCTATACCCGGGGCCCCGGCGACCCTCGGGGTTCCGGCAAGGACCCTCCCGAGCGGCAGCGCCTGCGCGCGGTGCTGCTCGACCGGCTGCGTGCCTCGCCGCAGGAGGCCGTTCACCTGCCCACCCCGGCCGATCCCCGGCTGCGGGCGGTGTGCGCGCTGCTGCACCGGGATCCCGCCGATCCGCGCACCCTCGCGTCGTTGGGCGCCGCCACCGGTGCCAGCGAGCGGACGCTCAGCCGCCTGTTCCGCGCCGAACTGGGCATGACCTTCCCGCAGTGGCGTACCCAGCTGCGCCTCTACCATGCCCTGCGCATGCTCGCCGACGGTGCGCCGGTGACCGCCGTCGCCCATCGCTGCGGCTGGTCCTCCACGAGCGCGTTCATCGACGTATTCCGTCGCGCCTTCGGCTACACGCCCGGCGCCCACCACCGGGGTGCCTGAAGAAGGGGGGAGGCGCCCGGACAGTTCCACGGCGCCCAGCCGCCGACCGGGGGCACCCTCCGGGATCCGCCCCGCTAGGCTGCCCGCCCCGGCCACCCGTTTTGCCGGACCGGAACCGGTAGGCCACGTAATCTGGCCTTATGCCGGGGCTGACTCGGGTAAAAGGGGATCCCTCATGACAATTCACTACCGGTACGCGGTGGTCCAGGGGCGCCGGCTCTTCTACCGGGAGGCCGGAGAGCCGACCGCGCCCGCCCTCGTGCTGCTGCACGGGTACCCGGGCAGTTCCTTCGAGTTCCGGGATCTCATCCCGCGGCTGTGCGACGAGTACCGGGTCATCGCCCCCGACTACCTCGGCTTCGGCCTGTCCGACGCGCCGCCGGTCCAGGAGTTCGAGTACACCTTCGACGCGCTGGCCGGCCTGGTCTCCGGGCTGCTCAACGACATCGGGGTGCGCGAGTACTCCATGTACGTGCACGACTACGGCGCCCCGATCGGCTGGCGTCTGGCGTTGAACAAGCCCGAGTCGATCAAGGCGATCATCACCCAGAGCGGCAACGGCTACGAGTCCGGCTTCACCAGCCAGTTCTGGCAGCCCATCTGGGACTACGCCAACGACCCGAACCCGCAGACGGAGGCCGCCGTCCGTCCGGGGCTGAGCTGCCAGGCCATCCAGTGGCAGTACCTGCACGGAGTGCCCGACCCGAGCGTGGTGAGCCCGGACTCCTGGAACCACGACGCCGAGCTGGTCGCCCGTCCGGGCAACGACCAGATCCAGCTCGCCCTGATGCGCGACTACACCAGCAACTTCGAGATCTACGACCGGCTGCACGACTACTTCCGGGAGAGCCGGGTCCCGCTGATGGCCATCTGGGGCCGCAACGACCAGATCTTCGGGCCGGTCGGCGCGCTCTCGTTCCAGGTCGACCTCGCCGATGCCGAGGTGCACCTGCTGGACGGTGGCCACAAACTTCTCGAGAGCCATCTCGAGGCGGTCTCGGAGCGGGTCCGGGGATTCATGACGCACAAGCGCGCCGCGGCCTCGGTCGCGCTGATCGCGGGCGTCGCGGCCGGACCGCTGGCCGGTACGGCGGCGGCCTCGGCGGGCGCGCCGTCACCACCGGCGGACGCGGGGGTCAGCGCCACTCAGAACACGCCCGCGTCCCAGCCGCAGCAGGGGAGCCAGGCGCCGAGCCAGGCCCAGCTGATGCCCCAGGGCGCGCCCGACCCGTCGACCCAGTCCAACATCAACCTGGACTCGTCGCAGATCGCCAACGCGCACAGCATCGTCAACGCGGCCAATGCCATGCACCTGCCGCCGCGGGCCGCCGTCATCGCGGTCGCCACCTCGATGCAGGAGACCAAGCTGACCAACTACGGCAACCTTGGCGGCGCCAACGACCACGACTCGCTCGGCCTGTTCCAGCAGCGGCCGTCCTCGGGCTGGGGCGCGCCGGACCAGTTGACCGACCCGAACTACGCGGCCACGGCCTTCCTCAAGGCGCTGACCCAGGTGCCCGGCTGGCAGAACATGCCGCTGACCGACGCCGCGCAGGCGGTGCAGAATTCGGCCTTCGGCGACCGGTACGCGCAGTGGGAGCAGCAGGCCTCGGACCTCGTACTGTCCTCCTACCACGCCGGCCCCTACGCCAACGCCGGGTAACGGCCCGTCCGGCGTGCGCCGCCGACTGACCCACCACCGTGGCCCGCACCCACCGTGGCCCGCGCCTGCGGTGGGTGCGGGCGTACGACGGGGTCAGTGTGCCGGGGTGGGCTCCGGGTGGGTATCCGGTGCTTCCTGGGTCGTCGCGCCGGCGCGGGCCGGCATGAGCAGCAGCGCGGCGGCCGAGACCACGCAGCAGCCGACGATGTACCAGGCGATGCCGTCGCTCGACCCGGTGTTCTCCAGGATCCGGGCGGCGATCAGCGGCGCCGGGCCGCCGGCGATGACCGAGGCCAACTGGTACCCGAGCCCGGCACCGGAGTACCGGACGTTCGGGCCGAACCGCTCGGCGATCAGGGCGGCCTGCGGACCGTATTGCATGTCGTGGAATACCAGCGACACCACGATGGCCACCAGGCACAGCGCCGCCTGCTTGGAATCGAGCAGGCCGAAGTAGGGGAACGCGAACGCGGCCGTGCCGAGGATGCCCACCCCGTACACCGCCCGCCGGTCGAACCGGTCGGACAGGAAACCGAACAGCGGCACCGTAACCAGACCGATGGTCGCCGCGATGAGCACATCGTTGAGCAGGTCGTCGCGCACCAGCCCGAGATGGGTGGTGCCGTAGGTGAGCACGAACGAGGTGAACAGGTAGAACGGCGCCTGCTCGGACATCCGGACGAAGGCCGAGGCCAGGATCGCCCGCCACTGCCGGCGTACCACCTCGATCAGCGGCTGGGCCAGCACCACCGCCCGGTCGCGCAGCGCGGCGAACTCGGGGCTCTCCAGCACCCGCAGCCGCACGTACAGCCCGATGCCGATGAGCACCGCGCTGAGCAGGAACGGAATTCGCCAGCCCCAGCTGTCGAAGCTGTCCCCGGCCCAGCTGGTCATCAGCCGCACCATGCCGGTGGACAGCACCAGGCCCAGCGGCACCCCGAGCTGCGGCCAACTGGCCATCAGGCCGCGCCGGCGGCGCGCGCCCCACTCCATGGACAGCAGCACCGAGCCGCCCCACTCGCCGCCGACCCCGATGCCCTGCCCGACGCGCAGCAGGGTGAGCAGGATCGGTCCGCCGTACCCGATGGTGTGGTAGGTCGGCAGTACGCCGATGAGGAAGGTGCTGATGCCCATCAGCAGCAGGGTGGTGATGAGCATGGACTTGCGGCCGATCCGGTCGCCGAAGTGGCCGAAGATGGCGGCGCCCACGGGCCGGGCGGCGAAGCCGACGAACTGGGTACCGAAGGAGAGCAGGATGCCGGTGAAGGCCGCCTGCTTGGGAAAGAACAGCGCCGGGAAGATCAGCGACGCGGCAGTATTGTACAGGAAAAAGTCATACCATTCGATGGTTGTACCGACCGTGCTGGCGATGACTGCCCGGCGGCGCGCGGGACTGCTCGCGGGGTCGGGCGTGACGGGATTGGCCATGTTCGCCTCCAACCAAGATCTCCATCGAAATCTCTAACTTGATTGATGGCTTGGTCAACCCGGCCCGCGCCCAACGTTCGCCTCGCTGCGCCGAACGGTCGGCTGAATCCGACTCCGCGGGTGGCGAAAAGCAGGACGGCGAGTCAGCCGCGCACGCTCAACTCCTTCTGGGTTGCCCGGCCTCCGCGCGCGCGTCCACCCCGCGGCTACCCGCGGCGCGGCCGGGCCGCGACTCCCGTCACCGGGCGCGGGCGTCCGCCCACCGCACGTGCAGGTGGCCGTCGAGCGGGAACGGGGGCCGGGCCGGAAGGACCCGGTCGAACGCGTACCCGGCCTTCTCCGCGACGCGGCACGACGCGAGGTTGTCCACCTGATGGAGCAGATCGAGCCGGTTCAGCCCCTCGCCGGCGAAGCTGTCGAAGACCCAACCGGTGAGGGCTTCGACGGCGCGGGCCGCCACGCCGCGACCCCGGGCCCGCGCGGCCGTCCAGTAGCCGACCTGAGCGAATTCCCGGTCGGGAACGGCACGGTTGAGAACCACGTGCGCGACGGGCCGGTCGCCGCCGGTACCGGTCGGGTCCTCGCAGACCGCGAAGCCGAGGCGCTGCCCGTCCCGCCAGCCGCGCGACTCGGCCTCCAGCCACCGCGCCGCGTCCGCCTGGTCGCGCACCGGGCGTCGTAGCCAGTGCCGGATCGCGGCATCGTCGTGGGCTTCGATCAGGGCATCGAGGTCGGACTCGCGCCACGGGCGGAGCAGGAGCGCGGGGCCGGACGGCGTCGCGTCCACCCACAGGGTGACGGTCATGCCGGTACGGGCACGGCAGCGGCCGGCGGCCGGGTGGTGGGCATGCCACGAACCTACGCCCATCGGGCGGCAAGAGGCTGGCCGGTAAGAGGCTGAGTGGCGGGAGGCCGGGCGGCGGGAGGCCGGGCGGCGAGAGCCGCGCCGGGCGGGCCGTCGCCCGCCCGGCGCGCGAATGCTCACGGTCCGTAGGTTGCCTGTTGCACGGCGAACACGTCGCGGTGCCCCTGGGTCTCCTGCAGCGACCAGAGCAGGTCGGCGTTGGTGGTGTCCTCCCAATAGCTGAGGCTCTCACCGCCGCTGACCCAGGCGTAGGTGTGCGACCCGGTGGCCGGCGTCCAGTAGTAGAGCTGCTTGTTGCCGGACGAGTTGAACCACCATCGCCCGTTGTGGGAGGCGACCCCGTTGAGCTTGTACCAGGGCAGTTGCAGCGCCTGCGTGGCGGTGGTGGTCGCCGCGAACGTGTTGGCGCCCGAGGCGAACGGGAACCGGATGGCCCGTGGCGCCCGGTTCGGGTACGCGGTGCATCCGGACTGGCAGGTGTACTCGACCATGACGATCGAGCCGCTGACCCGGTCGAGCGAGATGGACGACCAGACCAGCGGGGTACCCGAGGTGGTGGCGGCGGTGATGGTGCCAATCTGGGGCAGCACGTAGGCGTAGTTGTGCGCGTAGTACGTGGTGCCGTCGGACTGGCGGCCGATCTGGTCGGCGGTGCCGCCGGTGTTCGTCTTGAGGATGTCCTTGAGGTTGAACACGCGCATGCCGTGGCCGGTGTCCGCGACGTAGAGGTAGTCGCCGTACCAGGAGACGCCGCCCGCGTGCACGGTGATGTCCTTGAAGCTCGGCGCGGCCGCGGTGCCGGTGGGCTCCACGAGCAGGATCTTCCGGTAGTCGTTGGGGTAGGTGGCGTCCCAGTCGACCAGGGTGATCCGGCTGCGCGACTGCGCGCCGCCGCACCCGGCGGTGGTGTACCAGCTGACCAGGATGAGCTGGTGGCCGTCGTAGTTGCCGCTGTTGGCGGTGCCGATCGCGTCCCGGCTGCTGGTGATGCCCTGCGGGTAATTGGTGCAGTCGTTGTTGTCGCCGGAGTCGAAGCCGAACCCGTCGACGTAGCCGGCGACCCCCGGGTTGCTGATGGCCGTGCGGTCGTGGTTGGCGTTCGCCATCACGGTGTCCACGCTGGCGGTGCCGAGCTTCGTGGTGAGCGCGGAGTTCAGCGCGTCGTACTGGTGGTAGTTGGAGGTGAGGGTGAACTGACTGGTAGGCAGTGAGGTGGGTGCGCTCGCGGCGTACGCGTTGGTGGTCGCGGCGGACGTCGTGGCGACCAGCGCGAGTACGCCGGTCGCGAGGGCCAGGGCCCGTTTGCGTGCTGACATGTCGGGATCCCCCGTCGTCGTAGGGATAGACAGGTCACGATACGCATGGGGTGCCCGAGATGTTGAAAACTGCGGATGTATGAGGGGTTTTATTTGGAGATCATTTTTGCGACCCCGGGCCGGCGCGGCCGTGCCGATGCGTCGACTTCGGCGCGCATCCGTACAGCCCGGTCGAGCTGGCGCTGGACGCGCTCGCGGTGCTCGACGGCCACGGGGTGAGCGCCGCCCACCTCGTCGGGGCCTCGCTGGGCGGCGTGCTGGGCCAGTGGCTCGCCGTACACCACCCGGAGCGGGTGCTGACCCTGACCGCGTTGACCACCACCCCGATGGACAACGACCCCGGCCGACGTGCTGCAATTCGACGAGCCCGGCGCCTGGTCGAGGTCTCGTACGACCGGGCGAGCGACTACGCCGCGGCCCGCCAGCACGACCTCGCCGGCGCGCGGTTCGGCGACGACCGGTACGCGGCGCTGTCCGCGATCTCCGCGCCGCCCTGGTGATCCACGGTACCGAGGACCCGATCTTCCCGGTACCGCACGGGGAGGCGCTGGCGGCGCGGATACCGAGCGCCCGGCTGCACGTGGTGCCCGGCATGGGCCACGGCCTGTTCGCACCGGGGCTGGCGGACCGGATCGCCGACCTGATCATCGCGCACACCGCCGCCTGACGCGCTCGCCGGCGAGGCGGACACGGTCTCGCCGGGGGGACGTGGCCCGGGGGTGCCTGGCGCGGGCCGGTACCCGGCGCGAGCCGGTGGCTCGCTCAGGCCGTCGAGGTGGACTCGCGGGGCACCACGTGGCACGCGACGCGGCGGACCCCGGGCTGCATCCCGTCGCCCCCGATGGCCTCCACGAGGGTGCGCGCCGCGGCCTGACCGACCTCGTGCAGGCTCAGATCCACACTGGACAGTGGCGGGCGGCTCGCCTCGACCATCACGTCCCAGTTGTCGAAGCCGATGACCCCGACCGCCTGGGGCACCGCCACCCCGTTCTCCCGTAGCGACTCGACCACGCCGCGGGCGATCTGGTCATTGCCGCACACCACACCGTCGAAGTCGACCCCCGACTTGAGCAGTTGCAGCCCAGCCTGCCGCCCCCAGCCCTCGCTCCACTGGCCGATCAGCGGCTCGTGCGCGAGCCGGAGCCCCGAGGAGGTCAGCACCTCGCGGGTGTTGGCCAGCCGGATGGTGGTGGCGTCGTCCCGGCGGCCGGACACGAACGCGATTTTGGTGCGGCCGGTGGCCAGGAGGTGCTCGGCGGCCGAGCGCGCGCCGGCGCCGTCGTCGGGTACGACCGACGCGTCGCGGGAGTCCTTGGACCAGGCCATCGCGTACACGACCGGGATGGGCAGGTCGACGCGGATGGTGTCGCGTCCGAAGATGCCGCTGCCGGTGACCAGGATGCCGTCGACGCGCCGGCGCAGGAACGAGTCCACAAAGTACTGTTCCCGGATCCGGTCGCCGCGCCCGTCGCACAGCAGTAGGGCGATCTCGTGCTCGGCCAGCGTCTCGGTCGCGCCGAGCAGGACCGGGGAGGTCAGCCGCCCGAGCCGGTCGCTGGTAATCACGCCCACCGTGTTCGTCTTGCCGGCGAGCAGGCTGACCGCGACCTCGTTGCTCTGGTAGTTGAGGTCCCGCGCCGCCTCGAGCACGCGCTGGCGCGTCTCGTACCGGACCGCGCCTCTGCCCGACAGGGCCTTGGAGACGGTGCTGATGGACACGCCGGCTCGCTCGGCGACCTCCGCCGCGGTCACGCGGCGCGGTGGGCTGGTGTCGCTGGTCTTGGGCACGGTGCGAACCTACCGGTCAGAGGAAAAAATTGCCACAACTTTTCTGTACTGGCATTCGTTTGCCGTATCTGACCGGACATTTCTGTCGCCCGAGCTACCAGTGAACTCCCTGGATGAACGGCTTTTAGGCGATATTCGGACGCATTGGGGCGACCACCCTCTGTCGGGTGTCCGACTGCTCGCGCAACGTGTTCGCAACGCGGTGTTGACAGATTTAGCAAACGGTTGCCATAGTCGATCACACCTTTGAGCGCCCACCTTTACGGCCGACGGCGCGGCTGCTCAACCCGACGCCACCAATGGATGGAGTGGGCATGAAACGTGCTCGGAACAGGGCCGTCACGGCGGGCCTGATGGCGCTGACCGCCAGTCTGGCCCTTGCCGCGTGCGGCAACGGCGGCAGTGACGCCGCCGCCAACCCCAGCAACATTGTCGCCAAGGACGACGGCGCCAAGTTGACGCTGTGGGTGCGGGCCGGCAACGAGGCGGTCACCGACGCGGTGGTCGACGCGTACAACAAGTCGCACAAGAACCAGATCGCGATCACGCATGTGCCGGCCGACCAGTACGTGGCGAAGTTCGCCGCGGCGGCCCAGTCCGGCTCGCTGCCCGACATCCTCACCTCGGACATCGTGTTCCAGGCGCAGATCGTCAAGACCGGATCGGTGCTGGACCTGACCAGCCTGCTCAAGCAGTCCGGCGCCTTCGGCCACCTGGCGCCCGCGCACGAGCAGGCGTCCACCGCGGGCGGCGAGGTGTACGGCGTCCCCTACAACACCGACACCTCGCTCTACCTCTACAACAAGGACCTGTTCACCAAGGCCGGCCTCGACCCGAACAAGCCGCCGACGACCTGGGACGGCATCGTCCAGGCCGCCGACGCGATCACCAAGCTGGGCGGCGGGAACAAGGGCTTCTACCTCAGCGGCGACGCCCCGGGCAGCCTCGCCTACGACGTCACCCCGCTGATCTGGGCGCAGGGCCAGCAGGTGGTCAAGCCGGACGGGTCGTTCGACCTGAACAACACGGCCACCCAGAAGGCGCTGGGGTTCCTGCAGGAACTCGACAAGCACGGCGACATCCCCGAGTCCTCGAAGACCGACACCGGTGACGGCTTCTTCTCCGTCTTCGCCTCCGGGAAGATCGGCATCGCGCTCGCGGGCGGTAACGGCGTGAACACCGCCACCGTCGGCACCAAGCCGAAGTTCAACTTCGGGCTGGCGCCGATCCCCGGCCCGACCGACGGGCAGTGGGCCACCTTCTCCGGCGGCGACACGGCCGGGATCTCCAAGACCACCAAGCACGCGGACGAGGCCTGGGACTTCATCAACTGGCTGTCGTCGCTGTCGACGAGCAACGACGTGTACCTGAACCTGCCGGCCATGCCGCCGCGCACGGACGCGACCGTGCCCGCCTCGCTCGGCGACCAGTTCACCGTGCCGGCGAACCTCATCAAGAAGGGCGAGACGTACGTCTCGCCGCACTACAACGACGTCATCGCCTCGGCGCAGGGCCCCTGGCTGCAGATGATCCAGTCCGTCGTGTTCGACGGTGCCGATCCGGCCGCGGCCACCAAGACGGCTCAGTCCGCGGCGGACTCCATTACTCAGTGACGGCTCACGGCGTCCCGGCACGCGCAACAGCTCGTGCCGGGACGCCGCGGGCGGGACGGATTGCCGAAATGGAAGATCGATGACCGCTGCCGCGCCACCGATGAAACCCGCGACCCAGCCCTCGGCCGCACGGGCCACCCGCCGATCTCGGCAGCGCATGCGGGAAAACGCCGGCGGATGGGCGTTGGCCGCACCCAGCGCGGTGCTGCTGGCGCTGTTCTTCCTGCTGCCGCTGGGCCTGACCATCTGGATGTCGTTCTTCAACTGGCCGGCGTTCGGGCCGAGCACCGCCGTCGGGGTGAAGAACTACAGCCAGATCCTGAGCGACCCCAAGTTCGGTCACGCGGTCGCGTTCACCGTCAAGTACACCGTGATCACCACCGTACTGGGCCTGGTGGTGTCGCTCGTCCTGGCCCTGCTGGTGCGGCCGAAGTTCCGGCTGCGTACCGGCATCCGGGCGCTGCTGTTCGCACCCGTCACGATCGGGATGGCGCCGGCCGGCCTGCTCTGGCTGTCCATGAGCAACTCCCGCACCGGGGTGCTGCCGACCCTCGCCCACGATCTCGGCCTGGCCAAGGCGGGCGTCGACTGGTTCGCCCGGCCGTCGACCACGCTGGCCATCGTCATAGTGATGACCATCTGGAAGACCGCGGGCCTGGCCATGCTGGTGCTCATCATCGGGATGGACTCCATCCCCGGTGAGGTCTACGAGGCGGCCCGGCTCGACGGTGCCAGCGCGTGGTCCACGCTGACCCGCATCACAATGCCGCTGATCCGCCGGCCGCTGTCGCTGGTCATGCTGCTCACGGTCAGCACCACGTTCCTCGGGTTCGACCAGTTCTTCACCATGACCAAGGGCGGCCCGGACAACTCCACCGTGACCGTCGTCTATTACCTGTACAACGCGGCCTTCGTGAGCCTCAACCGCGGGTACGCCGCCGCCGTTGCGGTGATCGTGGTCGTGATCATGGCGGCGATCTCGATCCCGCAGGTCTGGCTGCAGCGAGGGAAGTCCTGATGAGTACCACCGCCGTTCTCGACCAGAACACTCCCACCCCCACGGTTGCGCGTGGTGCCAAGCGCCAGCGCGGCCGGCGCCACCTGCCGCGCATCGCCGTCGCCGGGATCCTGGCGCTCGTGTTCGCCTTCCCGATCGTGTGGACCATTATCGGCGGGTTCAAGCCGACTCAGGACGCCAACGCCTCGCCGCCGGTCTGGTGGCCGTCGCACTGGAGCGTGCGCAGCTTCGGCAAGCTCGACAGCTCCGGCACGTCGTTGTTCGACTACGTGTGGCACTCGGCGGAGGTCACCCTCCTGACCGTGGTCCTGACGACCGTGGTCGCCGTGATGGCCGGCTACGCGTTCGCGTTCTTCCGGTTCCGCGGCAAGGGTTTGCTGTTCGGGGTCAGCATCGGGATGCTGCTGGTGCCGTACCCCGCCCTGCTCATCTCGCTGTTCACGGTGATGGTGTGGCTCGGGCTGACCAACTCCCTGATCGGGCTGGCCCTGATCTACACCACGTTCCAGCTGCCGTTCGCCGTCTACATGATGCGCAACTCGTTCGAGAGCATCCCGGACGACATCCCGGAGGCCGCTCAGATCGACGGCTGCACCAAGATCAGTGCTCTGCCGCGCATCCTGCTGCCGCTGGTCACGCCCGGCATCGTCACCGTCGCGCTGTTCGCCTTCCTCGCGGCGTGGAACGAGTTCCTCGCCGCGCTGGTGCTGCTGAACGACAACACCAAGTTCACCCTGCCGATCGCGTTGGTGAACGCCCAGAACGGACCCCTGAACACCATCGACTGGGGCGCGCTGCAGGCCGGAATCACGGTCACCATGCTGCCCTGCGTCGTGCTGTTCATGCTGTTGCAACGCTACTACGTCTCAGGCCTCGTGGCCGGAACAGGAAAATGAGCATGCCCGCTCGGTTCGCTGAGTACCCCGCCAGCCGCGTCGCCACTCCGTCGCGCGACGACCGACTGCTCATCGAACCCTCGTTCGTGGAAGGCCGCTTCGACAGCCACGCCGTGGACTGCCCGTTCGTCTTCTCGCAGGATGGCAGGCAGGGCATGACCTACGTCGGCTGGGACGCACTGGGCTACCAGACGGCGTTGACCTGGAACGACGGCGAGGGTAACTGGTCACCCGGGGAGGTGGTCTTCCCTCGCGATCCGAACAGCGAGCTGCGCCGGTACAACTCGGCGCTGACCTCGATCGCGCGGGACAACGACCTGTGGTCGCCCGGCGAACTCCGGCGCTTCGACGGGTGGTACTACGGCACATTCCACGCCTACCCGAACGCCGGGTACGAGGCCGGCGCCGGCTCCATCGGGTTCGTGCGCAGCCGCGACCTGCGGCACTGGGAGCAGACGGGTGACCTGCTCCGCCCCGAGGGCGGCGCGGTCTGGGAGCGGGGCGGGCTGTACAAGTCGTGGCTGCTGGAGCACGACGGACTGTTCTACACCTTCTACAACGCCAAGAACCGCGACCAGTGGCCCTGGACCGAGCAGACCGGCCTGGCCGTCTCGTCCGACCTGACCAACTGGCGCCGGCACGCCGACAATCCCGTGCTGGCCGCGGGCGGCCCGGGCGACTTCGACGAGCGATTCGCCTCGGACCCGTGCGTGCTGCGCGACGGCGAGTTCTGGGTGATGTTCTACTTCGGGCTGGCCGCCGACGGCCACGCGCGCGAGGGGTACGCGACGTCGAGGGACCTCGTCCACTGGGAGAAGTCCGGGGAGATCCTGCTCGACGTCGGCCCGGCGGGATCGATCGACTCGCTGCACACGCACAAGCCGGCGGTGATCAGCTGGGGTGGGCGGCTCGAACACTACTACTGCGCGGTCGCCCGGCAGGAACCCATGGAGGTGTCCGGCTACTCGCTGACCGAGATGCGCGGCATCACCCGGGCGGTCGGTGCGCGACCCGCGCCGGTCCAGGCGTGAACCGTCCCCACGACTTGTCAGGCCTTGTGACGCCCGAAGGAGGACCACGCACCTTTTCGCGGAACGCGCTTTATTTCGGCTAGAGGAGACAACCCCGCAATGAGACGCAGACGCACAACCGGTGCCCGGCTCGCCCGGGTGCTGCTGTCGGCGGTGGTCGCCGGAGGATTCGCCGTCGTCGCGGCGGCCACCGGGCCCCAGGCGGCGCACGCGGCCGCCCCGACCATCACCAACGACACCAACCACAAGACCGTGACCATGCGCAGCAACGGCATGACCATGGTCTACCAGTACGACCACCAGGCCGTCGTCAGCTCGTTCACGATGGGCACCACCCAGCTGCTGGGCGCCGGCATGTACAGCACCCTCACCCTGGACGCCGACGGTACGTCGCTGTCGAGCAAGACGCTGACGGCCAACCCCACGGTGACCGTCGACGGCGACACCGTGAGCACCACCTTCACGATGAAGAACGCCACCGTGTCGCTGGCCGAGACGTGGACGTTCACCCTCACCGACGACAACATCGGGCTGTCCGTCGCGCGTACCTACGACTGGCTGAACACCGCCAACCTCAAGGTGCGGCACAACGGCGAGCTGTCCATCGGCTGGGCCCGCGTCTGGGACAACATCCGGCGGCCGGCCGACGGCGGCAACCTGCCCATCGGCAACGCCTACACCGGTGACAACAACTTCTTCCTGGCCAAGATAAACGACCGCTACGGCGTCGAAGAGTCCGACTTCACCATGCTGCGGGGCGCGACCTCGCAGGCGCTGGACGTGGACGCGACCGGAAACCACAGCCTGGCCACCGAGTTCGCCTACACCGGCGACGGCAACACCTACCAGGAGACGCAGGTCAGTACCGCGCCCACCTGGAGCTACACGGCCGGAACGCCGGCCAGCGGCCTGGTCTACGGCGGTCACTCCTCCAACGGCACCACCGCCTACATCTACGCGCCGCAGGCCACCGCCCAGGGTCAGCAGGACACCGTCTCCTACACGTTCACCCCGGACGACTACGCGAAGTTCTACTCCCTCGGCGGCACCATCAACGGTGTCGACAACACCGCGGCCCTGTCCTCGATGCTCAACGACTTCGGTCGCTCCGGCGTCGTCGACAAGGGGTACGGCATGTCAACGGTTGGCCTGCGCTTCCCCGGCGTCGGGCCGTACGACATGGTGTACGCCGACCGAACGGTCGAGGGGTACTACGACCCGGCGATGACGGCCTCGCAGAAGAACGCGTTGCAGTTCTTCCGTGACACGGCACAGTCGTCCAGCGGCCACATGAACGGGCGCACGTACCACCTCGACCACCCGTGGGGCGACGGCAGCCTGTACGACGCCGACCCGTCGTACGCGATGGCGGTGGCCGACATGTACAACTACTCACCGGACAGCTCCTGGCTCACGTCGATGCGCACCTCGGTCGAGAAGTCACTCGGGTACATGATCAACAACCAGTACAACACGACCGATGGCCTGTTCCACAACGACCTCACCGACGACGCGTCCACCAAGGGCATCCGGGAGTGGAACGACGGGGCGTACATCAAGTACGAGAGCGGCTACATCAACGAGCTCATGTACGAAGCCCTGGTCGAGTGGTCCCAGTTGGAGAAGACGGTGTTCAACGACGGCGACCTCGCGTCGTCGTACGCGTCCATCGCCGCCGGCATCAAGACCCAGTTCAACAAGGACGACACCGACGGCGGCCTGTGGGACACGGGCACCGGGATGTTCGCGTACTGGCGCAACGCCGACGGGACCGTCCAGGGCGCGGTCCAGGACATGGAAATCAACCTGCAGGCGATCTACTACGGCATGGTCGACCTCGACCGGGCCAAGCAGATTCTCGATGAGGTCGACGCCGACATGCAGCTGTACCACCTCGACCTGATCCCGCAGAACTTCATTCCGCTGCAGCGCGACACGGAGACCTCGCACGGCAACGGGTTCGAGACCGGCCTCGAGAACGGCGCCATCTACCCGTTCATGACCGAGGAGTACATGCGCGCCGCGGCCGTGGTCGGTGAGCGCGACCGGTCGCTGACGTACCTGAACAGCACCCTCAACCGGTACACCCAGGACGGCTTCAACGGTTGGAGCTACCTGAACTGGTTCGATCAGGTGCGTGCGGGCGCACAGGAGGCGTGGTTCCCCTCCAACGCCAATGGCGCGTCCGGCCTGTTCGACGACGTGCTGGGCATCCAGCCGACGGCGGACGGCGTGACCATCGCGCCGAACATCCCGGACAGCATGAACGGCACGACGGTCACCCGGACCATCCACGCCGCCGACTCGCTGACCGTCGACTACACCAACGAGCTGACCGAGCAGGTCAACTACAGCTCGGCGAGCCAGCCGGTGACGCTGCAGTGGTCCGGGCAGAAGCCGGACAGCACCTACACGGTCACCGACAACGGGGCGAAGCACACCGTCACCGCGGACAACCTCGGCACCGTCCGGTACACGTACACCGGCAGCGGCACGCACGACGTGGCCCTCGCGTCTGGCAGCGCCGCCGGCTACGTCCTGCCGACCCTGCCCGGTGCCACGGACCTGGCGCTGCACAAGCCCGTCACCGCCAGCAGCAGCCTGGAGGACGGGAACTTCGACACCCCGACCGTGACCGACGGCAACGACTTCACCGTCGCCAGCTCGTTCGGCTGGTCGAGCAACAACGACCTGTCCGAGAACCACACCGAGTCGGTGACCGTGGACCTCGGCGCGCAGCAGAGCATTTCGCGCGTCAAGCTGTGGCCGAAGGACTTCGACCGGACGCTGGTCGGTAACTACTTCCCGATCGACTTCACCATCCAGACCTCGGCCGACGGGAACACCTGGAACACGGTGGTGAGCAAGACCAACTACCCGAAGCCCACCGACGGATCCGCGCAGACCTTTGACTTCGACGCGACCACGGCACGCTACGTGCGGGTCGAGGGCACGAACCTGCGCAACGACGAGAGCAACCAGTACCGCATGCAGCTCTCGGAGATCGAGGTGTTCGGTTCGGCCCCGGCCGCGCCGGCGGCGCCCAGCATCGGGGTGTCGAACACCAGCGTCAACGTCACCTGGGCCGCGCCCGCCACCAACGGGGCAGCCCCGACCGGGTACACGGTGACCCTCACCCCGCAGGGCGGCACGCCCATCGTGGCGAAGGTCGCGGGCACAGCCACCTCGACCAGCTTCGCGAACGTGGCACCCGGGGCGTACACGGCGACCGTGGTGGCCACCAACGCGCTCGGTAACTCGGCGTCCTCGGCGGCCTCGCCGGTGGCCACCGTGACGGCCGGCAAGCCGGTGCCGCTGACGGTCAGCGCCAAGGCCTCGTGTGTCAACGGCGAGGCGACCATCGCGGTCTACGCCCTCAACGGCTCGACCGGACCGGCGGACATCAGCCTCGGCGCGGCCGGGGCGACCCAGAAGTCCTCCGCCGTAGCGTCCGGGAAGGCGGCCTACCACCTGTTCGACACGGGGGCCTCGTCGGCCGCGGGCGGGAACGCCACGGTCGCCGGGTACTCCTCACGGGGTGGGGTGGGTTACTACTCCACCTACACCGCGGCCTACTCCGCGATCAGTTGTAAGTAGCAATCCCCAAGCGCCGGACCCGATCCCCCTCCGGGTCCGGCGCGCCCCAGCTTTCCTGCCCCTGATGGCCCCGGGGGTGGGTCGCGGCACACGACACCGCGACCCACCCCCGATTGCCGTATCCGGCGGCATCCGGGATGAGTCAGGGCCCTCCCCGATGCCGCGGGGGCGGTGGCGGTGCGACCGTGGAGTGGTCGGCGCACGAGGCGTCGACCACCCGAAAGGACACGCACGATGAACTCCGTACACGACTCGCTGCGCCGCCAGGGTCTGTCACGTCCGCGGGACGGCCGGGTGCTCGGCGGGGTATGCGCGGGGCTGGGGCGCCGGTTCGGCATCGACCCGTGGCCCGCCCGCCTGCTGTTCCTGCTGATCCTGCTGATCATTCCGGGCAGCCAGTTTCTGATCTACCCGGTGCTGTGGATCCTCATGCCCAGCGAGGACGCACCGGCCGCCAGCTACCCGACCCCGTGACGGATACACCGCGCCGCCACGGGCACCGCCCTACTCGGCGATCAGCACGTGCAGGGTGCGCGGCCCGTGGACGCCTTCGACGCGGTTGAGTTCGATGTCGCTGGTGGCGGAGGGGCCACTGATCCAGGTCTGTGGGCGGCGGGGATCGAGCCGCTCCAGGGCCTCGGCGGCGGTACCGACGATCTGGTCGGTGCGCACCACGCAGAGGTGGTAGTCGGGCAGCAGGGTCAGAGCGCGGCGGCCCTGCTCCGGGCCGGCGTCCAGGATGATGGTGCCGGACAGCGCGATGGCGGCGGCGGCGCCGGTGAGTACCCCGTCGACCTGGTCGAGTTGCTCGTTGGTCAGGGGCGGGTCGTCGGGCAGCGTGGAGAGACCCGCGATCCAGTCGGCCGGGATCCCGGCGGGGACGGCCAGCCGACGTCCGGCCGCGGCCCGGGCGATGGCGGCGGGCAACTCGGCGGCGGGAGTGCGGGTGATGGTGGCCCGGTAGTCGGCGGCCAACTCGGCGAACATGGCGACGAGGTCGGTGCCGTCGGGCAGCGCGCGGCGGTAGTCGCGGGGGACCGGAGGCGGCGTCGGGTGGTCGCCGAGCGCGGCCCGGATCCGGGCGAGGATCTCCTGCTTGGCGTCGGTCATCGGTGATTCCTCTTCCACCAGGCGCGGAAGGATTCCCGCGCGGGCGGGGTCAGGTCGCGGCCGGCGAACCAGCCGCCGAACCAGCCCGGGGCTCGAGTACGCAGCCAGCGGGGGCCGCCGCGCAGTCGGGTGGTGCGCCCGAGCAACCCGCCGCCGAGCCGCTGCGCGGCGGCCAGCCGGCCGGGTGCGGCGAAGGTGGCCGCAGCGGTGCCCATGATGGCCCGTTCGCCGAGGTGGCCGTGCTGGTGCTCGACGGCCTTGGCGCGCAGGTGCACCAGGACCTCCGGGATGTCGATGCGTACCGGGCAGGCGTCGAAGCACGCGCCGCAGAGGCTGGACGCGAAAGGCAGGGAAGCGGTCTGTTCGTCGACCGGGTGGCGGTTGATGCCGCGCAGTTGCGGGGTGAGGATGGCGCCGATCGGGCCAGGGTAGGCCGATCCGTACGCCTTGCCGCCGGTGCGTTCGTAGACGGGGCACACGTTGAGGCAGGCGGAGCAGCGGATGCAGCGCAACGCCTGCCGGCCGACGGTGTCGACCAGGGTGTCGGTGCGGCCGTTGTCCAGCAGCACGAGGTGGAATTCCTGCGGCCCGTCGCCCGGGGTGACGCCGGTGAACGTCGAGGTGTACGGGTTCATCCGCTCGGCCGTGGAGGAGCGGGGCAGCAGCTGCAGGAAGACTTCCAGGTCGTTCCAGGTCGGCACGAGCTTTTCGATGCCGACCACGGAGATGAGCACCTCGGGCAGGGTCAGGCACATCCGGCCATTGCCCTCGGATTCGACGATGACGATGCTGCCGGTGTCGGCGACGGCGAAGTTGCCGCCGGACACGGCGACCTTGGCGCGGAGGAACTTCTCGCGCAGGTGCAGTCGGGCGGCCTCGGCGAGGTCGGGCGGGTTGTCGGTCAGCCCGGCCGGGGCGGGCCGGCCGACCTTGCCCATCTCGGCGGTGAAGATGTCGCGGATCTCGCTGCGGTTGCGGTGGATCGCGGGGACGAGGATGTGGCTGGGCAGGTCGTGGCCGAGCTGGACGATCAGTTCGGCCAGGTCGGTCTCCCAGACGTCGATGCCCTCGGCCGCCAGCGCGTTGTTGAGCTCGATCTCCTGGGTGGCCATCGACTTGATCTTGACGATCTCGCGGGTCTGGTGCTGGCGGGCGATGCCGGCCACGATGGCGTTGGCCTCGGCGGCGTCCCGCGCCCAGTGCACGATCCCGCCGGCGGCGGTGACCCGCTCCTCCAGCTGCACCAGCAGCTCGGGCAGCCGGGCCAGCACGTCGTCCTTGATGGCCGCCCCGGCCATCCGTAGATCCTCCCAGTCGGGCAGCTCGGCGGTGACGCGCAGGCGCTTGTCGCGGATGGTGGTGGTGGCCCGGCCCAGGTTCGCCCGCAGCTGGGTGTCGGCCAGGGCGAGGTGCGCGGCCTGCGGGAACGGTGGCATGCCCAGGAAGGTGGGGTGCGGGCCGGCGGGCGCGGTCATCGGGTGGTCGCCAGGATCTCGGCCAGGTGCATGGTGCGCACCGGCGCGTCGCGGCGCGAGAGCAGGCCGCCGATGTGCATCAGGCACGAGGTGTCGGCCGAGGCCAGGACCGACGCCCCGGTGGACAGCACGTCGTCGCTCTTGTCGTTGCCCATGGCGATCGAGGTCTCCGCGTTCTTCACGCTGAACGTGCCGCCGAACCCGCAGCACTGCTCGGCGTGGGCCAGCTCCACCAGCTCCAGGCCCTCCACCCCGGCCAGCAGGCGCTGCGGCCGGTCGCCGATGCGCAGCATCCGCTGGGAGTGGCAGGTGGGGTGGAACGCCACCCGGTGCGGGAAGTACGCCCCGACGTCGGTCACGTTCAGTACGTCGAGCAGGAACTCGGACAGCTCGTACACGGGCGGTGGGGTGTGGCCGGGCACCACCACCGGGTGGGAGTGGCGCACCATCGCCGCGCAGGACGCCGACGGGGTGACCACCGCGTCGTACCCGGCGAACACCGACGCGAAGTTGCGCACCAGCGGCACGCACTCCTTGCGGTACCCGGAGTTGAAGTGCATCTGCCCGCAGCAGGTCTGCCCGGCCGGGAACTCCACGGTGATCCCGAGCCGCTCCAACACCGTGACCGTGGCCTTGCCCACCCCGGGATACATGGTGTCGTTGAAACAGGTGATGAACAGGGCCACGCGCATCGGCTACTCCCGTCCGATCCGGGCGGCGGCCTTGTCCCAGGCGCCCGAGTCGCCGCGGGGCTCGAAGTGCCGCAGCGGCTGGGTCGCGGCGACCAGCCCCCGCATCGCGGGCAGATCGGCCGGCCCGCCGTCGGCCCGGGCCTGGATCAGCACGTTGCCCAGGGCGGTCGCCTCGATCGGCCCGGCGACCACGGGCAGCCCGCACGCGTCCGCCGTCAGCTGGCACAGTAGGTCGTTGCGGGCGCCGCCGCCGATGAGATGCACGACCTCGACGGTACGCCCGGACAGCCGGGCGGCGGCCCGCAGGGCGGCCCGATGCCCAAGCGCCAGGCTCTCCATAATGCAACGTACGTACCCGGGGCGCCCGGCCGGCGTCGGCTGGTCGGTGCGGGCGCAGTACGCGTCGATGCGCGAGGGCATGTCGCCGGGTGCCAGGAAGCTCGGGTCGTCGGGGTCGATCAGCGAGCCGAACGGCGCCGCCGAGGCCGCCGCGGCCAGCAACGCACCGGTGTCCGGTTCGTGCCACCCGCGCTGGCACTCCTGCAGCAGCCACAGTCCCATCACGTTGCGCAGATACCGGATGGTGTTGTCGACCCCGAGTTCGTTGGTGAAGTTCGCATCCCGGCTGTCCGGGGACAGCACCGGGGCGGGCAGCTCGACACCGACCAGCGACCAGGTACCGGTGCTGATGTAGGCGAAGTTCGGCACGGACGCCGGCACCGCCACCACCGCGGAGGCGGTGTCGTGCGAGGCGACCGCGACCAGCGGCAGGTCCAGCCCGGTGTGGGGGAGCAGGGTGCCGATGGCCGAGCCGGGCTCGCGCAGTTCGGGGAACAGCTCCGGGCGCAGCCCCAGCCGGTCGATCAGGCTCCCGGCCCACCGCCCGGCCCGCGCGTCGAACAGGCCGGTGGTGGACGCGTTGGTGCGTTCCGCCCCGGTCTGTCCGGTCAGCCAGTAGCCCAGCAGGTCGGGGACCAGCAGCAGCCGCCGCGCCGCGGCCAGCCGTGACGGGGGCTCGGCGAGCAACTGGTAGATGGTGTTGATGGGCAGGTGCTGCGTGCCGGTGACGGCGTAGCGTTCCGGGTCCGGTACGGCGACGGCCTCGGTGCGCGGGTCCCGGTAGTGGTACGGCAGGCCGAGCAGCGCGCCGCGCTCGTCGAGCAGCCCGTAGTCGACGGCCCACGAGTCGATGCCGACCGAGGCCAACCCGTCGCCGCAGTGGCGCAGCCCGGCCAGCAGCTCCCGGTACAGCCGCAGGATGTCCCAGTGCAGCCCGTCGGGCAGCCGTACCGGCTCGTTGGGGAACCGGTGCGCCTCGGTCAGCTCCAGGCGGCCCGCGCCGACCTCGCCGATCATGACCCGGCCGCTGGCCGCGCCGAGGTCCACGGCCGCGTATCTCCGGCTCACCGAAGCCTTGGCCGGGCCGGGTCTGGCCGCCTTACGGCCGGCCACGGCCGGCCCGGAATCCCGGGCCGGCCGTGCCTCGTGCTCGTCTGCTGTCGTCATCGCAGGAACGCTGCGGCTACCCCGGCATCGACGGGGACGTGCAGCCCGGTGGTGTGCGACAGGTCCGGGCCGACCAGGGTGAAGACGGCCGCGGCCACGTGCTCCGGGAGCACCTCCCGCTTCAGCAGGGTGCGCTGCGCGTAGTAGGCACCCAGGTCCTCCTCCTTCACGCCGTAGACCGCGGCGCGCTTGGCGCCCCAGCCGCCGGCGAAGATGCCCGAGCCGCGCACGACACCGTCGGGGTTGACCCCGTTGACCCGGATGCCGTACTGGCCCAGCTCGGCGGCGAGCAGCCGGACCTGGTGCGCCTGGTCGGCCTTTGCCGCGCCGTAGGCGACGTTGTTCGGGCCGGCGAAGACGCCGTTCTTGCTGGCGATGTAGACGATGTCGCCGCCCATGTTCTGCGGCACCATCACGGTGGCCGCCGCGCGGGAGACCAGGAAGGAGCCGCGGGCCATCACGTCGTGCTGGATGTCCCAGTCCTGGATCGTCGTGTCCATCAGCGGCTTGGAGATGGACAGCCCGGCGTTGTTGACCACCAGGTCGACACCGCCGAAGGCGAGCACGGCGGCCTTCAGGGCGGCGGCGATCTGCTCCTCGTCGGTCACGTCGACCGCCACGGCGATGGCCGCGTCCGGGCCACCGATGCCCTTGGCCACGGCCTCGGCCGCCGCGCCGTCCCGGTCGGCGACCACGACGCAGGCGCCCTCGGTCGCCAGCCGGACGGCAGTGGCCTTGCCGATGCCGGAGCCGCCGCCGGTGACGAACGCGATCCGGGTGGCCAGCGGCTTGGGCTTGGGCATCCGCCGCAGCTTGGCCTCTTCCAGCTCCCAGTACTCGATGCGGAACTTCTCCGACTCGGGGATCGGGGCGTACGTCGACAGCGCCTCGGCGCCGCGCATCACGTTGATGGCGTTGATGTAGAACTCGCCGGCCACCCGGGCGGTCTGCTTGTTCACGCCGAAGGAGAACATGCCCACGCCGGGTACCAGCACGATGGCCGGGTCGGCGCCGCGCATGGCCGGCGACTCGGGGGTGGCGTGCCGGTTGTAGTAGGCCGCGTAGTCCTCCCGGTACGCCTCGTGCAGCTCCTTGAGCCGGGCGCTGACGTCCTCGAGCGACGCGGTCGGCGGCAGGTCCAGCACCAGCGGGCGCACCTTGGTGCGCAGGAAGTGGTCGGGGCAGGAGGTGCCCGCTGCTGCCAGCCGCGAGTGCTCGGCTCGGGACAGGAACTCCAGTACCACCGGGCTGTCGGTGTAGTGGCCGACCTGCGCGCGGTCGGTGGAGGCCAGCCCGCGCAGGAGCGGGAACAGCGCGGCGGCGCGCTCGCGCCGCTGCGCCTCGGGCAGCGGGGCGAAGTCCGGCAGTTCGGCGCCGAATGGGTCGGCCTTGCCGTGCTGTTCGATGAAGGCGGCGGCGGTGCGGATGATCTCCAGCGAGTTCGCCTCGCACTGCTCCGAGGTGTCGCCCCAGGCGGTGATCCCGTGGCCGCCGAGCACGGCGCCGATGGCCTGCGGCTGGCTGTCCTTGATGGCCGCGATGTCCAGACCCAGTTGGAAACCGGGCCGGCGCCACGGCACCCACACCACGCGGTCGCCGAAGCATTCCTTGGTCAGCGCCTCGCCGTTGGCCGAGGTGGCCAGCGCGATGCCGGAGTCCGGGTGCAGGTGGTCGACGTGCGCCGCGTTGACCAGGGCGTGCATGGCGGTGTCGATGGACGGCGCCGCGCCACCCCGCCCGTGCAGGCAGAAGTCGAACGCCGCGACCATCTCGTCCTCGCGCTCGATGCCGGGATACACCGAGGGCAGCGAGCGCAGCCGGTCCAACCGCAGCGCGGCCAGGCCCGCCTCGGTCAGCGTGCCCAGGTCACCGCCGGAACCCTTGACCCACAGCAGCTCCACCTGCTCGCCGGTCACCGGGTCGGTCTCGGTACCCTTCGCGGAGGTGTTGCCACCCGCGTAGTTGGTGTTGCGCGGGTCCGCGCCGAGCCGGTTGGAGCGGGCCAACAGCTGCGCGACAGTCTCATTCACGCTCATGCGCCCGCCTCGCTCCGCTCGCCGGACGCATGAGGCACGTCCACCCTGTAACTCTGATTCCTGATCCTCACGGGAAGAGCGGCTTCGCCGCGCTCGCCCTGCTGACGCTCACTCATGCTTCTCATGCTCCCCAGCCGGCCTGGTGGCCGCCCACTCGCTCGTTGACAATCTTTGTTGCGTAGTCGGTGCGTGCGTACGCCGCCATCGGATCCGGGTCCAGCCCCTGCTCCTGCCGCAGCTCGACGAGCAGCGGCCGGACGTCGGTGTTGTACGCGTCCATCAGTACCGCGTTGGCGCCGAGTACGTCACCGGCCTGTTGCGCGGCCGACAGTGCCGGCCAGTCGACCAGCAGCGCCTTGGCGGTGGCCTCCTGGACGTTCATCACCGACCGGATCTGCGCCGGGATCTTCGGCTCGATGTTGTGGCACTGGTCGAGCATGAAGTTCACCCCGGAGGAGGCGGAAAGCCCTCCGCCGCGCACCACCTCGTGCATGATGCGGAACAGCTGGAACGGGTCGGCCGAGCCGACCATGAGGTCGTCGTCGGCGTAGAACCGGGAGTTGAAGTCGAAGGCGCCGAGCTTGCCCGCGCGCAGCAGCATGGCCACGATGAACTCGATGTTGGTGCCCGGCGCGTGGTGTCCGGTGTCCACCACTACCTTCGCCTTCTCGCCCAGCGCGACGCAGTGCGCGAACGAGGTACCCCAGTCGGGCACGTCGGTGTGGTAGAAGGCCGGCTCGAACAGCTTGTACTCCAGCAGCATCCGCTGGCCGTCGCCGAGCCGGTCGTACACCTTGGACAGTGACTCGGCCAGCCGGTCCTGGCGGGCGCGGAAGTCGTCCTGGCCGGGGTAGTTGGTGCCGTCGGCGAACCAGAGCTTCAGGTCGGGCGAGCCGGTCGCGTCCATCACGTCGACGCACGCGAAGAGGTGGTCGACCGCCTTGCGGCGCACGGCCGGGTCGGCGTGCGTCACGCTGCCCAGCATGTAGTCGTTGTCCTGGAAGGTGTTGGAGTTGATGACGCCGATGCGCACCCCAAGGCTCTCGGCGTGTGAGGCAAGCTTGTGATAGTCGTCGACCAGATCCCACGGGATGTGCAGGGACACGGTGGGCGCGACCCCGGTGTAGCGGTGCACCTGGGCGGCGTCGGCTATCTTCTCGAACGGGTCGCGGGGCACACCGGCCTGGGCGAAGACCTTGAACCGGGTGCCAGAGTTACCGAACGCCCACGATGGCAACTCGATGCGCTGGGACGCGAGGGCCGCCTTGACGGCGGTTCTGTCTGTCATGAACTACTGCTCCTGCTCTGTCACCGTCGAGGGAGGGGCGTTGCACGCGTCAAGATTCGGGTTCACGATGCCTGTGTCGACTGAGCGTCACCTCAGGAGGCTTGTGAATCGTTTCATGAACCGTTATACTAAGCGTCCCCCCTGTGGGCGTCAAGACTGAGCCTTCTCGGCCCTGTGAAATCGAGACGGAGCGACATGGTCAGCATCAAGGACGTGGCGCGGCGCGCCGGCGTGTCGGTGGGCACGGTCTCCAACGTCATCAACCGGCCGAGCTACGTGTCGCCCGATACCCGTGCGCGGGTCACCGCCGCCATCGACGAGCTGGGCTTCGTGCGCAGCGAGTCCGCGCGCCAGCTGCGGGTCGGCCGCAGTCGCACCATGGCACTGCTGGTGCTCGACATCGCCAACCCGTTCTTCGTGGATGTCGCGAGGGGTGCCGAGCGGGTGGCCCGCGGCGCCGGGCTGGGCGTGATGCTGTGCAACAGCGGCCATGACCCCAATGTGGAGGCCGAGTACCTGTCCCTGTTCGCCGAGCAGCGGGTGCGGGGGGCGCTCATCACGCCGGCCGACGCCAACGGCGCCAACGTGGAGTCCTTCAAGCGCCGGCAGATCCCGTTCGTCATGGTTGACCGGGTCGGCCCGTCCGACGACGTGTGTTCGGTGTCCATCGACGACGAGGTGGGTGGCGAGCTGGCCGTGCGGCACCTGATCCGGGCCGGGCACACCCAGATCGTCTACGCCAACGGGCCGTCCACTCTGGCCCAGTGCCGTGACCGGCAGACCGGAGCCGAACGGGCGATCGCCGAGGCGGGGTTGCCGCCCGAGGCGCTGACCGTGATCGAGGCCGACCAGATGACGGTGGCCTCCGGCCGGGACGCCGGCTCCCGCCTGCTCGGCCTGGCCAGTCGCCCGACCGCGGTGTTCTGCGTGAACGACCTGGTGGCGCTGGGTGTGCTCCAGGCGATGTTCGCCGCCGGGGTGCGGGTGCCCGATGACGTGGCGATCGTGGGCTACGACGACATCGAGTTCGCCGCCGCGGCGGCGGTACCGCTGACGTCGGTGCGCCAGCCCGCGTTCCGGATGGGGCAGGCCGCCACCGAGCTCCTGCTCGAGGAGGCGGGCGACGAGGCCGAGCGGCACCAGCACCGGCGCGTGGTGTTCCAGCCCGAGTTGGTGGTGCGCGCCTCCAGCCCGGCCTCGCTGCGCCGCTAGCGACCGCCGGGTAACCGACGACGCTTGCGTGACCGACGACTTTCTCAAGCCGGCGACTTTCTGTAACCGGCGACCGTCCGCAACCAGCAAGCGCCGCGCGACTGGCGACCGGTGCGTCACCGGCGCACCGCCGCGCCGGTGACGGGTCGCGGAAAGTGGCTGCTAGCGGGCCGGGAAAGTTACAGCTGGGTCTCGGGGTCCAGGGACTTATTGACACCCTTGAAACCCCTCAGTAGTGTCTGTGCTCACGGTATGAAACGATTCACGGTATCTCTGACCAGGGGCTCACTGAGCTGGGAAGAGACCGGATGCGTGACACGGGCATCGGGATCCGTCGTGGCATCGCCACGAATCAGGTCAAGTTCATTCTGGGAAGGACGTTCGTCGTGGAGCGTCAGTCGTGAGTTCGCCGGCACAGGGGCCACCCGTGCTGGCGCTGCGGGGGGTCGGTAAATCGTTCGGGTCGGTGCGCGCCCTGCAGGACGTGTCGCTGGAGCTGTACGCCGGTGAGGCGCACGCGTTGGCCGGCGAGAACGGCGCGGGTAAGTCGACCCTCATCAAGGTGCTGGCCGGGGTGCACCGCCCGGACACCGGGCAGGTGCTGCTCGACGGGCAGCCCCTCACGTTCTCGGGTCCGGGCGACGCCCGCGACGCCGGGGTGGCCGTCATCTATCAGGAGCCCACGCTGTTCCCCGACCTGTCGGTCGCGGAGAACATCTACATGGGCCGCCAGCCGCGCCTGTCGAGGCAGCTGGGGCGCATCGACCGGCGCAAGCTGCACACCGATACGGCGGCGCTGTTCGCCCGGCTCGGGGTGGCGCTGGACCCGGCCGCTCCGGCGCGCGGGCTGTCCATCGCCGACCAGCAGATGGTCGAGATCGCCAAGGCGCTGTCGCTGAACACCCGGGTACTCATCATGGATGAGCCCACCGCGGCGCTCACCCCGGGCGAGGTGAGCAGGCTCTTCGGGGTGGCCACGGCGCTGCGCGAGGAGGGTGCCGCGGTGCTGTTCATCTCGCACCGGCTCGAGGAGGTCTTCGCCCTCTGCCAGCGGGTCACCACCCTGCGCGATGGCAGGTTCGTAGCCAGCGAACCGGTCGAGGGACTGACGGCCGACGAGTTGGTGCGCCGGATGGTCGGCCGGCACCTCGACGCGCTGTACCCGAAGGCCGAGGCGACCATCGGGAACGTGGCGCTGGAGGTCGAGCGGCTGACCCGCGAGGGCGTGTTCACCGACGTCTCGTTCACCGTGCGTCGCGGCGAGATCGTGGCGCTGGCCGGCCTCATCGGTGCCGGCCGCACCGAGGTCGCGCGGGCCGTTTTCGGAATCGACCGGTGGGACGCCGGCCGGGTGACCATCGGCGGCAGGCAACTACCCGCCGCCTCGCCCACGGCCGCGATGGCCGCCGGGGTGGCCCTGGTACCCGAGGACCGCCGGGCGCAGGGCCTGGTGATGGGCGCGTCGATCGAACGCAACCTCGGCCTGACCAGGCTCAAGGCGCTGCGCCGGGCCGGGCTGATGAGCCGCGGCCGGGAGCGCAGCCAGGCCGCAGACTGGGCGCTGCGCCTGCAGCTGAAGTACGCCCGGCTGTCCGACACGGTGTCCACGCTGTCCGGCGGCAACCAGCAGAAGGTGGTGCTGGCCAAGTGGCTGGCCACCGAGCCGAAGGTGCTGATCGTCGATGAACCGACCCGGGGCATCGACGTGGGCACCAAGGCCGAGGTGCACCGGCTGCTGTCCGAGCTGGCCGGGCGCGGGCTCGCGGTACTGATGATCTCCTCGGATCTGCCCGAGGTGATCGGCATGGCCGACCGGGTGCTGGTGATGCGCGAGGGGCGGCTGGTGGCGGAGATTCCCCGCGCCGAAGCGACCGAGGAGACGGTCATGTCCGCCGCCACCGGGCAGGTGAAGGTATGAACGCCAGGCTTGCCGGGCGCGAGTCCGGGAGCGGCCGATGAGCGCCGCCGTCCAGCAGTCGGTACCGCAGGCGCCGGCCGGTAAGTCGGAGTCGAAGGCGTTCGTCGAGCGGATCCTGCGCGTGCGCGAGCTGGCTCTGCTGGTCGTCCTCGCGGTTCTGATCATCGGTACCGAACTGGGCAACCACCGGTTCCTGTCGCAGCAGGGCGTCAAGGACCTGATGCTGAACGCGGCCATCCTGGTGATCGTCGGCATCGGCGAGGCGACCGTGGTCATCACGCGCAACGTGGACCTGTCGGTCGGTTCGACGCTGGGCATCACCGCCTTCGCGGCCGGTGACTTCCTGGGCGGCGGGGGCAACCCGATCCTGGCCGTGGTGGTGGCGGTGGCGCTGGGCGCCGCGTTGGGACTGCTCAACGGCTGCCTGGTCAGCTTCGGCCGGGTACCGTCGCTGGTCGTCACGCTCGGCACGCTGTACATCATCCGGGGCGTGGACTCGATCTGGATCGGTTCACGGCAGATCGTGGCGACCGACCTGCCGCGCGGCTTCGTCAATCTGGGCCACGGCGGGCCGTTCATCCTGCCGTACCTGGCGATGATCGGGGTCGCGGTGCTCCTGCTGGTCGGGTTGTACCTGCGCTCCTACCGCAGTGGGCGGGAGCTGTACGCGATCGGGTCCAGCCCGGAGGCGGCCCGGCTCGCCGGTATCGCCACCCGCAAGCGGATCACCGCGGCGTACCTCTTCTGCGGCGCCCTGGCCGGTCTCGGTGGCGCCCTGTACCTGGCCCGGTTCGGCAACGTCGACTCCGGCACCGGTAACGGCTACGAGCTGACCGTGGTCAGCGCGGTGGTGGTCGGCGGCGTCGCGTTCACCGGCGGGTCCGGCAGCGTGTACGGGGCGGCCCTGGGCGCCGTCCTGCTCACCAGCATCAACAGCGTCCTGCCCAGCCTCGGCGTGGATTCGTCCTGGGAACAGGCCATCGACGGCTTCCTGCTGCTTGCCGCGATCGCGGTCGACCGGCTGGTCGCTCTGCGCGTAGCGAACGTGTTGCGAAGGAGGAATGTCCGCCATGGCTGAGTCGACGCGGGCCGCGCGCGGCGGCCGGGTGGGTGCCCTGGTGCGCTGGGACACCAGCGTGGCCCTGCTGGTCATCGTGGTGCTCATCTACGGCTTCGCCGGGGTGGCGAACTTCGGTTCCGCGATCAACCTGTCCTTCCTGATCGGCAACACGATCGCCATCGCCATGGTGGCGCTGCCGATGACCATGCTGGTGGTGGCCGGCGAGGTCGACCTGTCGGTCGGCTCGATGGTCGGCCTGTCCAGCGCCCTGATGGGCGCGCTGTGGAACTCGAACATCCCGATCGACTACGTCATCGTGATGTGCCTGCTGGCCGGTGTGCTCGGCGGCCTGCTCAACGGCTGGCTGGTGACCCGGCTCGGGCTGCCCTCGCTGGCGGTGACCATCGGTACGCTGGCCGCCTACCGGGGCCTCGCGCAGATCATTCTGGGCGCCAACGCGGTGACCGACTTCCCGCAGAACTTCCTCAACTTCGGCGCGGGGCGGATCGGATCCACCTTCATCCCGTACACCTTCATCCTGTACGCCGTGCTGCTGGTGGCCGCCGTCATCGTGCTGCACGCCACGGGCATCGGCCGGTCGCTGTTCGCCATCGGCGCCAACCGGGAGGCCGCGTTCTTCGCCGGTATCCGGGTCAAGCGGCTCAAGTTGGCGATGTTCATCCTGACCGGAGTCATCTCGGCGCTGGCCGGTGTGGTGTGGACGCTGCACTACGCCAGCGCCCGCTACGACAACGCGACCGGCCTCGAGCTGTCGGTCATCGCGGCGGTGCTGCTGGGCGGCGTCGACTTCGACGGCGGCAGGGGCACGCTCGGGGGTGCGGTCGCCGGAGTGGCGCTGCTGGGCCTCCTGCAGAACCTGATGAGCCTGTCCGACGTCTCCGCTCAGTCGCAGACCGTCGTGACCGGCGTGCTTCTGGTCGTCTCCGTGCTTGGGCCGCGCGTCGCCCGGCAGGTTCGGGACGTCATCCGGCGACGGAGATCCGCCGCTGCCGTTCCGTTGGTCACGGCATCATCTCCGGAGACCCCGGGCGATGCCTGAGCGATCCGTTCGCACCGATCTCACCTCCCACCTCGAAGGGAAACCATGATGGGAATCCGGTTCTCCGCGCCCGGTCGGCGCCTGGCGGTGACCGTGGCCGGTGCCGTGGTCCTCGCCACGGTGGCCGCCGGCTGCGGCGGCGCGACCAAGAGCTCCACGGACAACAGCGGCTCGGGTGCCGCCGCCGGAGCGGGTCCGGCGAACCCGAACGGGCAGATCAAGAAGGGTCTGAAGATCGCCTTCCTGCCCAAGGCGACCAACAACCCGTACTTCACGGTGCTGGACTCGGGCGGTAAGAAGGCGGTCGAGGCCGTCGGCGGGCAGTACAAGGAGGTGGGCACCAGCAGCGCGACCGATACGGCCGGCCAGGTGTCCTATGTGAACACGCTGACCCAGCAGGGCGAGAACGCCATCATCCTGTCGGCGCAGGACCCGAACGCGCTGTGCACCTCGCTCAAGCAGGCGATGTCCGCGAAGGTCAGTGTCGTCACGTACGACTCGGACACCGCCCAGGACTGCCGGCAGGTGTTCATCAATCAGGCCAGCGCGGAGGCACTCGGGCGCTCCGAGGTGCAGCTGCTGGGCAAGGAGCTGAACTACCAGGGCGACATCGCGGTGCTGTCCGCGGCGCAGACGGCCACCAACCAGAACGCCTGGATCGGGTTCATGCAGGACGAGCTGAAGGACCCGAAGTACGCGAAGATGAAGCTCGTCAAGGTCGTCTACGGCAACGACGACGCGCAGATGTCGTTCCAGCAGACCCAGGGCCTGCTGCAGTCGGACCCGAACCTCAAGGGCATCATCGCGCCGACCACGGTGGGCATCAAGGCGGCCGCTCAGTACCTGGACGGCTCGCAGTACAAGGGCAAGGTGCAGCTGACCGGCCTCGGCGACCCGAACGACATGCGCCAGTACGTCAAGGACGGCACGGTGCAGGCGTTTGAGCTGTGGGACGAGGTCAAGCTCGGTGAGCTGGCCGGGTACACCGCCGCGGCGCTGGCCTCGGGCATCATCACCGGCGAGAAGGGCCAGAGCTACACCGCCGGCGAGCTGGGCAAGTACACCATCGGCGACAACGGCGAGGTGGTCCTCGGCGACCCGACGGTGTTCAACGCGCAGAACATCGACCAGTACCAGTTCTAGAGCCACCCGCGCCCCGGGGGCCCGCGCAGGCGGGTCCCCGGCGGCGTGCGGGGGCCGCGACCCAAACACCGGAAGGACGGACGCACCATGCGACGAATCTGTTTCCTGCTCAAGGTGCGTGCCGAGTGCATCGACGAGTACCGGCGCCGGCACGAGGCCGTCTGGCCGGAGATGTGCCAGGCGCTGCACGACACCGGCTGGCAGAACTATTCACTGTTCCTCCGAGAGGACGGCCTGCTGGTCGGTTACCTCGAGACGGAGGACTTCGAGGCGGCCAGGGCGGCGATGAACGCCACCGACGTGAACGCCCGCTGGCAGGATGAGATGGGCCCGCTGTTCGAGGCGCTGGACGGCACCGCGCCCGATGAGGCCATGCGGCCGTTGGCCGAGATCTTCCACTTAGCGTGAATCATCGGGCGGCGCGACCGGCCGGTTCGCGCCGCCACGCCGGGCCCCCAGCGGACAGCCCGAGGTCCGGCCCGCCGGCATTTCGGGACCGTCAGATCATGGTGGGGATCCCCCCTCCTGGGGCGGATCGCCACCATGATTTCGAGCGGGTGGGCTCGCGATGGCTGGGTCAGCAGCGGCCGGCGGCCATGTCCATGAGCCGGCCGAGCACCCGCGGGCCGGCCACCCGCACGCCGTCGTGCTCGTACTCGTTGGTCACCCAGACCCGGCTGTTCGCGACCGCGGCGGCCGTGCCCAGCTGCAGGCCCGCGTCGACGTACATGTCGTCGAAGTAGACCACCGCGAACAGCGGCACCTCGTTGTCGGCCAGCCGGGCCGGATCGTACAGCGCCGGCCAGTCGTCGGCGGCGGCCAGCAGGTCGGCGGCCTCGGCGAACGGTGCCAGGGCGGCGATCTCCCGGAACATCCAGGGGTACATCATCTCGCCGGTGAACAGCAGCGGATCGGCGTCGGCTGAGAATTCCGGCCGCTGGTCCAGGGCACGCTGCGCCGCCCAGCGGGTCGGTGCGCCCGGCTGCCCGTAGCAGTACTCCTGCAGGGCGAACAGGGGGCCCTCGGTGAACCCGGTCGCGGCCATCACCTGGTGCCGGAAGACGTCGGACAACTCGCCGCGCTGCCACGCCTCCTCCAGCATCCAGTGCACCCGGGTGAACCCGTCGCCCATGCCGAAGTTGTTGCCCAGCAACCGCAGCCGCCGGGTGGTCAGCCGGTCGCCGTCGGGCAGCCGCACGTCGGTCGAGTCCAGGTGATCGGCGATCTCGCGAACCAGCGCCGCGTCCTGCGGGAAGCGCCGGTAGTACTCACGGTTCTTCGCGGCCACCCGCGGGTAGGTCCGGGCGTACACGTCGTCCGCGGTCACCGACAGGCCGGCCAGCCCGCCGGTCACGAAACAGGTACGCAGGCCCTGCGGTGCCCGGGACAGGTAGGTGAGGGTGACGAACCCGCCGTAGCTCTGCCCGAGGGTGTCCCAGGTGGCTCCGCCGGCGATCCGGGCGCGCAGGATCTCGGCGTCCGCCACGATGCTGTCGGCGCGCATCAGCCTCAGGTAGGTGGCCAGTCCCCGGGGCTCGATGCCGGCCATGGTCCGGGCGTTCACCGGGGTGCTGCGGCCGGTGCCGCGCTGGTCGAGCAGCAGCACGCGGTGGGTGTTCAGCGCGTGGCCCAGCCAGCTGTCCGGACCGGTCGGCCGGGGCGACTTGCCGCCGGGGCCGCCCTGCAGGAACAGTAGCCAGGGCAGCTGCTCGCCGGCCTTGTCGGCGGCGACCACCTCCCTGGCGAACACGTCGATGGTCGGACCGTCCGGGTCGGCGTGGTCCAGCGGCACCGCGACGACGTGGTCCTTGACGGCCAGTCCCGAGATCATCACCATGCCGCTACGGTACCGGCCGGCGTCGATCCCGCCGCACGCGGCGCGGGAGCGTACTCCGGCACGCGCGAGACCTTGACAGGGTTGGGACGGCGCCGTACACATTCAGGTCATAGAGAGCGCTCTCTTATTCCGTCCCGTACCACCTCCGGCCAGGAAACGACCACGTTGCGGCGTGCCGTGCCGCGGGTGAGTCGCGTCCGGGCCGGAGCTGAGAGCGCGATCTGCGCTGGACAGGAGACATCGTGTCCGTTCTACCGCGCATTGGCCGCAGCACCGGCCGCGAGCCGAGATCACCCAGGAGGCTGTCCGGGCTGGCCGCGCTGGCGCTGCTCGCCGGGTGCCTGACCGGCGCCGTGAGCGCCACCGTGATCGGCGCCCCCGCGGCGCTGGCCGACCCGGTCCCACCGCCGCCGTCGGGCTGGACGACGGTGTTCGGCGACGACTTCGCCGGTACGGCCGGCTCGCCGCCGGCGGCGGCGAACTGGTTCTACGACATCGGCACCGGGTACGGCACCGGCGAGCGGGAGCAGACCACCAACTCGACCAACAACGTGTACCTGGACGGCAACGGCCACCTGGTACTCAAGGCGATCAACAACGGCGGGACGTGGACGTCCGCCCGCATCGAGAGCACCCGGGACGACTTCCAGGCCCCGCCCGGCGGGAAGCTGGAGATGACCGCGTCCATCCAGCAGCCCAACCCCGCCAACGGGCTGGGCTACTGGCCTGCCTTCTGGGCCCTGGGCTCGCCGATGCGCGCCGGTGGCGGCTGGCCACAGTCCGGTGAGATCGACATGATGGAGGACGTCAACGGCCTGAACGAGGCGTCCCAGACGCTGCACGACTCGGCCAACAGCCCCGGCCACGCGCTGATCCCGTGCCCCGGCGCGGGCTCCACCTGCCAGACCGGGTACCACACCTACTCGGTCATCATCGACCGGACCAACACCAGCGCCGAAACCCTGCAGTTCCTCATGGACGGCGTGGTCGAGAGCACCATCACCGAGGCGTCGGTGGGCACCGCGGCCTGGCAGGCGGCGATCGACCACGGGTTCTTCATCATCTGGGACCTGGCCATGGGCGGCAACTACCCGGACGGCATCTCGGGCCAGACCACGCCGACCGCGGCCACCTCCTCGGGCGCGTCGATGAGCGTGGCCTACGTGGCCGTGTACGAGCAGGGCGGCAACTCCACGCCGACCGGTGCGGCCACCGCGACCGGGCCGGTGCACGGCATCAACGGGCTGTGCCTGACCAACCAGAACTCGCTGAACACCGAGGGTAACCCGATGGGTGTGAGCGCCTGCAACGGTACCTCGGGCCAGAACTGGTCGCCGTACAGCGACGGCACGGTACGGGTGCAGGGCGGATGCCTGGACGTGGTCAGCGCCGGTACGACCAGCGGAACCAACGTCGACTGGTACCCGTGCAACGGCACCAACGCGCAGCTCTGGACGCACCAGGCCAACGGTGAGCTGGTCAACCCCAACTCCGGCCTGTGCCTGTCCGATCCGGGCGGCAACACCGGCGCCCGGCTGGTCATCGAGACCTGCACCGACTCGGCCCAGCAGCAGTGGACCCTGCCCACCGGCAGCGGCGGCGGTGGTGGCAACACGGTGACGGTGACAGGCCCGGGCAACCAGAGCGCCACCGTCGGCAGCCCGGTCAGCCTGCAGATGCACGCCAGCGACTCGGCGTCCGGCCAGACCCTCACGTACAGCGCCGCCGGCCTGCCCGCGGGCCTGTCCATCAACGCCTCCTCCGGGCTGATCTCCGGCACCCCGACCGCCGCGGGTACCTCGAACGTCACGGTCACCGCCAGGGACACCACCGGGGCGGCCGGCGTCGCGTCGTTCAGCTGGACCGTGAACCCGAACGGCGGCGGGACGGGCACCTGCGGTACCACCAATGTGGCGCTGGGCCGTCCGGCGACCGCGTCGTCCACGGAGAACGCCGGGACGCCGGCGGCCGACGCGGTGGACGGCAACGCCGGGACCCGGTGGTCGTCCGGGTTCGCCGATCCGCAGTGGCTGCAGGTGGATCTGGGGTCGACCCAGTCCATCTGCCAGGTGGTGTTGAACTGGGAAGCGGCGTACGCGACCGCGTACCAGATCCAGACGTCGGCCAACGGCACCACCTGGACCACCGTCTACTCCACCACGACGGGCACCGGCGGCGTGCAGACCCTGAACGTGTCCGGCTCCGGGCGCTACATCCGGGTGTACGGCACGGCCCGGGCCACCCAGTACGGGGATTCGCTGTGGGAGTTCGGCGTGTACACGACCGGCGGCGGTAGCACCGGGGGCGGCTGCGGCACCACCAATGTCGCGCAGGGCCGTCCGGCGACCGCGTCGTCCACGGAGAACGCCGGGACGCCGGCGGCCAACGCGGTGGACGGCAACGCCGGGACCCGGTGGTCGTCCGGGTTCGCCGATCCGCAGTGGCTGCAGGTGGATCTGGGGTCGACCCAGTCCATCTGCAAGGTGGTGCTGAACTGGGAGACGGCGTACGCGACCGCGTACCAGGTCCAGACCTCGGCCAACGGAACCACCTGGACGTCGATCTACTCGACCACCACCGGCACCGGCGGGGTGCAGACCCTGACCGTGTCCGGCTCCGGGCGTTACCTGCGCGTCTACGCCACCGCTCGGGCCACCCAGTACGGCGACTCGCTCTGGGAGCTGCAGGCGTTCGCCAGCAGCTGAGGGCGGACCACGCAGCGACGGGGCCGCGGGCAGTCGCCCGCGGCCCCGGACCGCGTGCCGACCCTCCGCACAGATCTTTTAGAGCTTAAATTTTCTGCCGTTGAACCCTTGACAGGGCATCGACACTACGACGAGTCTCTATCTCCAAGACGTTCGCTCCCGGCCCGCCCGCGGACCGCGGAGACTCCATCGCCACGCCTGACGCGCCGCACCGCGGTGCGGCCCGCCCGTGCGCCCGTCCCCCCGGGAGTCTTCATGCGCCACGCCTTACCCCGAGCCAGACGCCTGCTGCCGCGCGCCGGCGCCGCCCTGCTGCTCGCCATCGGCGGGCTCGGCGTGGCCGGCACCGCCGCGCACGCCGCCACCCAACCGTGGATGAACACCGCGCAGACCCCGCAGGATCGGGCCAATGAGCTGCTGGCCGCGATGACCCAGGCGGAGAAGCTGACGATGCTGCACGGCGGCGCGTCGTGCGGGTACGTCGGGTGCGTGGACGGCAACACCCGCCTGGGTATTCCGCCGCTGCACCTGCAGGACGGCCCGGTCGGTGCCGGCGACGGGTTCACCGGCGTGACCCAGCTGGCCGCCCCCGTGGCCGGCGCGGCGAGCTGGGACACCGACCTGATGCGGCAGTACGGCCAGGTGCTCGGCGCCGAGCAATGGGGCAAGGGCACCAACGTGGTGCTCGCGCCGACCATCAACATCGTGCGGGACCCGCGCTGGGGCCGGGCCTTCGAGTCGCTGGGTGAGGACCCCTACCTGGCCGGGCAGCTGGCCGCGACGGAAATCCAGGGCATCCAGAGCCAGGGCCCGATGGCGCAGGTGAAGCACTACGCGGTCTACAACCAGGAGACCAACCGCAACTCCACCGCCGACAACGCGATAGTTTCCGACCGCGCGGAGCGGGAGATCTACCTGCCGGCCTTCCAGGCCGCCATCCAGCAGGGCCAGGCCGACTCGGTGATGTGCTCGTACTCCGCGATCAACGGCCCGTTCGCCTGCGAGAACGGCCCGCTGCAGAACGGCATCCTCAAGGGGGAGCTGGGCTTCACCGGGTTCGTCACCTCCGACTGGGGAGCCACCCACTCCACCGTCGCCTCGGCCAACAACGGCCTGGACATGGAGATGCCCGGCAACACCTACTACGGCACCCCGCTGACCTCGGCGGTCAACTCCGGTCAGGTGTCACAGTCCACAATAGACGACCACGTACGGCGCATCCTGGTGTCGATGTTCCGCCAGGGGCTGTTCGACACCGCGCAGACCGGCTCCACCGGTGCGGTGGTCACCACCAGCGCGCACGCGGCCGTAGCCAAGCAGGTGGCGGCCGAGGGCAGCGTCCTGCTGAAGAACTCGTCGGTGCTGCCGATCGGCTCGTCGGTGCACTCGATAGCGGTGATCGGTGACGACGCCGGCACCGACGCGATGTCCCAGGGCGGCGGCAGCGCCGGGGTCAACCCGCCGTACCTGGTCACCCCGTACCAGGGCATCAGGACCCGGGCCGGATCGGGTGCCACGGTCAGCTTCGCGCAGGGCGTGGCCTCGTCCAGCGGGCAGCTTCCGCCGGTGGACACCTCGTACCTGACCCCGTCGTCGGGCACCGGCACCGGCCTGTTCGGCCAGTACCACAACAGCACCGACCTGTCCGGTGCCGTGGTGGCCAGCCGGGTCGACGGAGGCGTGGACGCGGTGTACGGCGGCGCCTCCCCGGCTCCCGGGGTCAACGCCACCAACTGGTCGGTGAAGTGGACCGGCACCCTGCACCCGCCAACCACCGGCAGCTACCAGTTCTCGCTCAACAGCGACGACGGCAGCCGGCTGTTCGTCAACGGCCAGCAGGTCATCAACAACTGGTTCGACCAGGGGCCGACCACCCGCACCGGCACCGTCAACCTCACCGCCGGCCAGGCGGTCAGCATCGAGGTCGACTACTACCAGGCGGGCGGCGGCTCGAACGTGAGCCTCGGCTGGCAGGTCCCCGGCCAGTCGCTGCACGATCAGGCTGTCGCCGCGGCGCGCAACGCCAACCTCGCGGTGCTGTTCGTGGACAAGTTCGAGTCCGAGGGCGGCGACCTGGCCAATCTCGACCTGTCCGCCGACCAGAACCAGTTGGTGTCCGACGTGGCGGCGGCCAACCCGAACACCGTGGTGGTCGTCAACAGCGGCTCCGCCCTCGCCTTGCCCTGGGCCAACTCGGTCAAGGGCATCATCGAGAACTGGTACCCCGGGCAGGAGGACGGCAACGCCATCGCCTCGCTGCTGTTCGGCGACACCAACTTCTCCGGCAAGCTGCCGGTCACCTTCCCCGCATCCCTGGGCGACGTGCCCGCGCACACCACCGCCCAGTGGCCCGGCCAGAACGGCACGGTCCAGTACTCCGAGGGCATCGACGTCGGGTACCGCTGGTATGACAGCCAGAACAAGACACCGCTGTACCCCTTCGGCTACGGGCTGTCCTACACCACCTTCGGCTACACCAACCTCACCGTCTCCGCCCCGGACTCGGCCGGCAACGTCGCCGTCGGCTTCGACGTGACCAACACCGGCACCCGCGCCGGCGCCGAGGTCGCCCAGGTCTACGTCGGCCAACCCGCCGCCACCGGGGAGCCACCGAAGAACCTGCGGGGCTTCCAGCGGGTCACCCTCAACCCCGGCGCCACCCAGCACGTCACCGTCGCCCTCGACGCCCGCAGCTTCCAGACCTGGACCAACAACACCTGGACCAACTCCGGCGGCACCAACCAGATCTATGTCGGCTCCTCCTCTCGCGACATCCGGCTGACCGGCCAGGCCACCATCGCCGGCGGCAGCACCGGTGGCGGCGGGACCGGCACCCAGACCGCGCTGTCTCGTACGGGTTGGACCGCCACGGCGTCGGTGAGCAGTGCGACGGATGTGCCGGCCCGGATGTTGGACGGGGACAGTGGTACCCGGTTCAGTACGGGGGTGCCGATGGCGAATGGTCAGGCCGTGACGGTGGACATGGGTGGTACCCATAGCGTTGATCAGATCACGATGGACTCGGCCGGTAGTGTGAACGATTTCGCGCATGGTTATTCGGTGAGCCTGTCGACGGACGGGGTGAACTGGGGCTCGCCGGTGGCGACGGGTGTGGGTAGTGCGGCGTTGGTGACGGTGTCGTTCCCGGCCGCGAACGCGCGGTACATCCGGGTGACCCAGACCGGTTCGAGTTCGTCGTGGTGGTCCATCGCCGAGTTCAACGCGTACACCGGTGGCGGCACCGTCCCGCCGCCACCGACCGCGCTGTCGCGTACGGGTTGGACCGCCACGGCGTCGGTGAGCAGTGCGACGGATGTGCCGGCCCGGATGTTGGATGGGGACAGTGGTACCCGGTTCAGTACGGGGGTGCCGATGGCGAATGGTCAGGCCGTGACGGTGGACATGGGTGGTACCCATAGCGTTGATCAGATCACGATGGACTCGGCCGGTAGTGT
This sequence comes from Rugosimonospora acidiphila, assembly GCF_039543385.1. Lineage (NCBI taxonomy): Bacteria > Bacillati > Actinomycetota > Actinomycetes > Micromonosporales > Micromonosporaceae > Rugosimonospora > Rugosimonospora acidiphila. The sequence goes on along the minus strand of NZ_BAABJQ010000014.1, from coordinate 162,483 downwards.
GAACGATTTCGCGCATGGTTATTCGGTGAGCCTGTCGACGGACGGGGTGAACTGGGGCTCGCCGGTGGCGACGGGTGTGGGTAGTGCGGCGTTGGTGACGGTGTCGTTCCCGGCCGCGAACGCGCGGTACATCCGGGTGACCCAGACCGGCTCCAGCAGCTCCTGGTGGTCCATCGCCGAGTTCAACGCGTACTCCTGAGTCCGAGGTCTTTCCGTCCGGCCGCCCGAAGCTGGCCGGGCCGCCGTCCGGGCGGCCCGGCCAGGGCGCCGTCCCGTGCGGGGCGTTAGCGTGGAGACATGTCGGTAGAGTCGATCGGTGTGCTGCGCGAGCCGGCGCGCCGCGCGGTGTACGAGTACGCGGTCGATCGCGGGGAGCTGGTCAGCCGCGACGAGGTGGCGCAGGCGCTGGGCATGGGGCGCACCCTCGCCGCGTTCCACCTTGACCGGCTGGCGGATGCCGGCCTGCTGGAGGTCTCCTACGCGCGGCGGTCGGGGCGCAGCGGCCCGGGAGCCGGCCGCCCGGCCAAGCTCTACCGGCGCTCCGATACCGAGCACGAGGTGAGCCTGCCGCCGCGGCGCTATCAGGCGGCGGCCGGGCTGCTCGCCGAGGCGCTGGAGCGCTCCGGCGCCGACGAGCGGCTGTTCGAGGTGGCCCGCGAGCGCGGCCGTGCGGCCGGCGACCGGTCTGGGTCGTCGCGCGGCGCCCGCCGCGCCGAGCCGGACCGGTCGAGGGAGGCGGAGAACGCCGAGTTGGTCGAGACGCTGGCCGGGCAGGGGTACGAGCCAGCGCGGCGGGACGGGTCGATCGTGCTGCGCAACTGCCCGTACCACGGGCTGGCCCGGGACTTCCCGCCGCTGGTGTGCGGCATGAACCTGGCCTCGGTGCAGGGCCTGATCGAGGGGCTGGGCTGCCGGGGCGCGGTGGCCCGGATGGCGCCCGAAGCAGGCGGGTGCTGTGTCGTCATCGACACGCCGGTCGGCGACGCCGCCCCGTGAAGCAAGGCCCCCGCTTCTAAAAACAAGACAGATTGACATAGAGGGCGACGTCATGGTGTGCTCGCACCATGACCGCCTATCACCTCGCCCAGTTGAACATCGCGCGTCCGCGCGGACCGCTCGACGGCCCGCTGATGGCCGACTTCATGTCCCGACTCGAGGAGATCAACGCGCTGGCCGACGCCGCGCCGGGGTTCGTCTGGCGCCTGGTCGGGGAGGGTGGCGCGGACGCCACGGCGCTGCGCCCGTACGGCCCGGACGTCATGGTGAACCTGTCGCTGTGGGAGTCGGTCGAGGCGCTGTACGACTTCACGTACCGCACCGCCCACCTCGACGTGCTGCGCCGCCGCAGGGAGTGGTTCCATCACGATGACCTGCCGGCGTACGCGGTGCTGTGGTGGGTGCCCGCCGGCACGATCCCCACGCTCGAAGAGGCGCACGAGCGGCTGACCATGCTGGCCAGCGACGGCCCGACGGCCCGCGCCTTCACCTACCGCGCCCCATTCCCGGCGCCGGCGACGTCGCCGACCGGGGAGCCCGCGAACGCCTGAGGCGCAAGGTTCTCCGGGCCCATCACCGCGCGGGCGCCGGCGGTCCATAGTGGAGCGCCGGCGGCGCGCGGACTATACCTGTCGGCCGCGACGATAACTAGGGGCATTTGATCCACAGCACAGGGTGAACCGATTGAGATACCCCTACGTGCCTGCTGAGTGGAAGCCAACCCCTCCACCTACCTTGGGGAGTGCACCTATGCGTAAGCGTGCCCTGGCAGCCTTCGGCTCCGCGGTACTCGGCTCCGCCCTGCTGGCCCTCACCTTCGGTTCCGCGCCGGCCTTCGCCGACCCCGGTACCCTGGCCAGCCTCAGCTTCAACCCTGAGGTCATCAACGGCAACGACTCCGCCACCGGGGTCGTCACGCTGACCGCGGCGGCCACCGACGACACGGTGGTGAGCCTCGACAACTTCGACTTCGGGCAGCTCATCGCCCCGACGAGCGTGACCGTCCCGGCCGGCGCGACCAGCACCTCGTTCACGGTGACCGCGCGCCCGATCACCACCGGGTCCGGCAACGCCTGCATCGTCGCCACGACCGCCGGCGGCAGCGAGACGTCGGGCTGCCTGTGGCTGGATGCCATCGGCGGGCCGAAGTTCCAGAATGTCGCCTACGTTCAGCAACTGGTGGCCGGCGGTAGCACGGCGACCGGCGTGATCAGCCTGGACAGCGTGACCGCCGGAGCGCCGGTGCAGCTGACCAGCTCCAACCCGGCGGTGGCCGCCGTGCCCGCCTCGGTGCAACTGCCAGCGTTCAAGACGTTCGTCGAGTTCCCGGTCACCACGACCGCGGTCAACGCGCCGACCACCGTCACCTTCACCGCCACCTTCAACGGGATGACGCAGACCAGCACCGCGCTGACCCTCACACCCGCGCCGGGCTCGCCCAACGCCGACACGGTGCGCATCACCAAGGCCGAGTGGAACCGTGGCCACGAGACGATCGAGGCCACCAGCACCAACCCCAAGGCCCAGCTCGACATCGTCAGCAACGGCCAGATCGGGTTCACCCTGACCAGCAAGGGCGGCGGTAAGTTCAGCGCCCAGTTCGACGAGGTGAACCGGCCGACCTCGGTCACCGTGATGAGCACCTTCGGCGGCACCGCCACGGCGGCCGTCAAGGACTGAGGTATCGCCTTCCGGTGCCGCCGCGCCCCCGTGGCGCACCGGACCGGTCCCGGGCTGCACAACCGGGACGCGCCCCCGCCGTTCCCCCGACGGCGGGGGCGTTTCGGGTGTCCGGGCACCTGGCCTGTCCGGAACCTTGTGATGGTCTGGGCGTTTGCCGTGGTCGGGGCGCTTGGCGTGTCTGGGCGCCTGGCGATCCATCGACCTCAGCCTATCGGTTGAGCCGGTCCGGCTCGGCGGTGGCCGGGTTCGTGGCCGCCCGGTCGCCGGCCTTGGCGCTTCCGGTCGCTTGCCCTGGCGTTCCCGCTTGCCGGCCTTGGCGTTCCCGGTCGCCGGCCCTGGCGTTGTTGGTGGTCGATCCCGCCACCGGGGGAGGGGCGCCGACCGGCCGGTTGATGGTGGCGAAGGGGGTGGCTCCGGGATAGTCGCGAACAACGGGTCGGATGCGGACGGTCGCGGGCGAGGTGGGCAGGGTGTTGCAATCCCTGCAAACCCTGCGATGTGATCGGACGAACCGACCCGCCCGTCCGTGAGCTGGGAGCACCATGACTGTGCGTGGATCGTCGGCACCGGAGATCGCCACCGAGCGGCCGGGGCTGCGCGTCGAGGCCGAAGACCTGGAACAGATCGTGCGCGGGGGACACCGCACGCTGCGGGGTGTCTCGCTGGCGGTGAGGCCGGGCGAACTGGTCGCGATCATCGGCGCGAGCGGCGTGGGTAAGACCATGCTGCTCGACGCGCTGGCCGGAATCAGACCGCCGGCCAGTGGCCGGGTCCGCTACGACGGCGTCGACCAGGGCAGGGTGCGGGCTCCGGTGGCGTACGTGCCGCAGGACGACATCATCCACACGTCGCTGCCGCTCGTGCGGGTGCTGCGGTACGCGGCGCGGCTGCGCCTTCCGGCCGGTACCGGCCCCGCCGAGCTCGACGCCCGGGTGGCCGAGGTGCTGTCGGTGCTCGGCCTGACGCACCGGGCCGGCCTGCGGGTCGGGTTGCTCTCCGGCGGAGAGCGCAAGCGCGCCAGCATCGGCGTGGAGCTGCTCGCCCGGCCGCGGGTGCTGTTTCTCGACGAGCCGACCTCCGGCCTGGACCCGCCCACCGCGATCGAACTGCTACGGCTGCTGCGCCGGCTGGCCGCCGACGGCGTACCGGTCGTGCTGACCACGCACAGCCCGACGGACGTGGACCACTGCGACAAAGTCGCAGTCCTCGCCCGGGACGGGCACCTCGCGTTCGCCGGCAACCCGGCGGCGGCCCTCGCCTACTTCGAGGTGGACACCGTCGCGGACATCTACGAGCGGGTCGCCGAGGAGCCCGACCCGGCGCAGTGGAGCCGGCGCCTCGCCGTCGTTCGGCAACCCGACCACGACCCGGCCGCGCCGTCCGACGCGGCGCCACCGCCCGATGCCGTACCGCTATCCCGGGCGGCACTGCCCGACGGCGTACCGCTCTGCCCGGCGGCGCCGCCTGACACCGGCGTGGCCGATGAGCGCCGAGTCGGCGGGCCCGATGGTCGCCGGGCCGGCGGGGCGCTGCGGCAGGACGGTTCCGGCGCGGCGACCGACCGGCAGCGTCGCCTCGGCCCGATCCGGCAGACCGCGCTGCTGACCGTGCGCGGCCTCGAGATCCTCGCCCGCAACCGGCTGACACTGGCGATCCTGGTCGGCTCGCCGGTGGCCGTCGTGCTGATGTTCCTGATGCTGTTCAAGGCCAACACGTTCTCGTTCGCCCGCCCCAGCCCGAGCGCCACCGTCATGGTGCTGTTCTGGATCGCGTTCGGCGTCTTCTTCTTCGGCCTCATCTACGGGCTGCTGCAGATCTGCACCGAGTTCGCCATCCTGCGCCGGGAGACCCGCGCCGGGCTCGGCGTCGTGCCCTACGCGGTGTCCAAGGTGGCGGTGCTGCTGCCCCTGCTGGCGGTTGCCGACCTGGTGTTGCTCGGCGTGCTGCGCGGGCTGGACCGGCTGCCCGCGCTGGCGTGGTCGCGCTTCGGCGAGCTGTACCTCACCGTGCTGCTCGCCTCGGCCGGCGCGCTCGCGCTCGGCCTGCTCTGCTCGGCCGCCGTCTCCGACCCCGCGCAGGCAACCCTGTCGCTGCCGATGCTGTGCTTCCCGCAGGTGCTGTTCGTCGGGGCGATCCTGCCGGTACCGGTGATGGCGCCGGTCGGGCGGTGGCTGAGCTGGGCCATGTCCAACCGGTGGTGCTTCGAGGCGCTCGGGCACACGCTGGGCGTCGAGCACCTGTGGCGCGACGGCGGATCCCCGCTGGGCCCGCCGCTGCTGGCCACCTACGGGCACACCTTCTCCCGTCCGGTATGGCAGGACTGGGCCGTGCTCGGGGGCTTCGCCGTACTGTTCTTCGCGGCCACCTGTGCCGTTCTCGCGGCCAAGTGCGGCCGGCCGGGCTCCACCCGGGGGCGTGGCGCATGACCGGAAACTTGACGCTGCCGGCCGCCCCGACCGACGGCAGCCCCGAGTTTCTGGCCCGGTACCCCCGGTACGCCGGCACCGGCCGGCTGGACGAGCTGCGCGCCACCGAGTACCCGCACCTGGACACCGACGGCGGGATATACCTGGACTACACCGGTGCCGGCGTACCCGCGGCGGCGCAGTTGGCCCGGCACGCCCAGCGTCTGACCACCCGCTGCTACGGCAACCCGCACTCGCAGAACCCAACCGCCCGCGCCTCCGACGACCTGGTGGCCTCCGCGCGCCGCGCCGTGCTGGCCCACCTCAACGCGCCGGCCGACCAGTACACGGTCGTCTTCACCGCGAACGCGACCGCCGCCTGCCGGCTGGTGGGCGAGGCGTATCCGTTCGGGTACCGGCGCGGGCTGGTCCTGACGTTCGACAACCACAACTCTGTCAACGGCATCCGGCAGTTCGCGCGCGGCCGGCACGCCCGGGTGCGCTACGTGCCGGTGACACCCGGAGACCTGCGGGTCGACGAGCGGGAGGTGGTGGCGGCACTGCGCCGATCCGGCCGCCTTGGTTCGCGTCGGCGCGGTCTTTTCGCGTTTCCGGCGCAGAGCAACTTCACCGGCGTGCGCCACCCGCTCGCCTGGGTCGGCCTGGCTCAGGAGCACGGGTACGACGTGCTGCTGGACGCCGCCGCGTACCTGCCGACCGGCCGCCTCGACCTGACCGAGGTGCCCGCCGACTTCGTCTGCGTCAGCTGGTACAAGGTGTTCGGGTACCCGACCGGGATCGGTTGCCTGGTCGCCCGCCGGGACGCGCTGGCGCGGCTGCGCCGGCCCTGGTTCGCCGGCGGCACCATCGTCGCGGTCAGCGTGCAGCCGAACTGGCATCTGTTGCTGGACAACGAGTCGGCGTTCGAGGACGGCACCCTCAACTTCCTCGGCATCCCGGACGTCGAGTTCGGGCTGTCCTGGGTCAACGGGATCGGCCTGGACGTGATCGGGTGCCGGGTCGAGTGCCTCACCGGCTGGCTGCTGGAGCGGCTGCGGGACCTCCGGCACAGCAACGGCGCCCCGATGGTTCTGTTGTATGGGCCCCCGGATTTGCGGGACCGGGGCGGCACGGTGGCCTTCAACTTCCTGGACCCGGACGGCGGCGTGGTCGACGAGCGCCTGGTCGCCGCCGAGTCGGCGCGGGCGGGCATCTCGCTGCGTACCGGGTGCTTCTGCAATCCGGGTGCGGGGGAGGGGGCGTTCGGCATCGGGCGCCGCCGGCTGCGCGGATCGACGGGCTGGGGGGTGCGTACGGTCGACGAGTACCTGAGGTTCATGGGATCGCCGACGGGGGGAGCGATCCGGGTCTCGCTGGGGCTGGCGTCGACGTTCTCGGACGTGGAGCGCTTCCTGGCGTTCGCGGAAGATACCTACCGGGACCGGCGGCCCGACCCTGCCGGCCTGCCGCCGCGCCTGGTCTGCTGAACCGATCCATTGATGCCGTCCGCGATTAGGCGATCGTGGTACGGCGCGAGAGGACCGAACAGCTGTGGCCGGGTTGTTCGGAGTAGGAGAGTTCGACGCGGTCTCGCCCGTTGGAACGGACGGAATCTCACGTTGAGATGGGGGCGACGATGCACCCCGTACTGAGTGAGTATGTGAAGCGGGCCGGGTTTGGCGAGGCCCGCTCGCGGCGCATGATCAACGGATTGCGGGTTTTGCGGGAAATCGCAGCTAAGGGCGACCAGCCGATTACCTACGCGGCCTTCGCCGAGATGCTACAGCCCGGGCTCGCGCCGCTAGCGACTGGTGCGATATTGGAGGACATTGGCGTCTTCTGCAATCGCGCCGGCTGGCCGAACGTCACCTGTTTCGTCATCTCCGCGACCTCCGGAGAGTGCTCGGAGGGATTTACCAAGGTCTCCAGCCCGGGTCTTCACGGGGAGCGTTGCCGGTGCGGTGCGCTCCCCGGAGCATCTCCCGCCCGTGCGCGGATGGCTCGGACGCTGGCGGGTGCGCGGCGGGGATAGCCTCGAGCCATGGAGCGCTTCGAGATCACACCTATCGGTACGGTCCGGAACGACCGGACGGACGTCCAGCACACGGACAACTGGGGCGCCGTCCGCAGCACGATCATCGTCGACGAGCGCTTCGGCGAGGCGTGCCTCCAGGGCCTGGAGGGCTTCTCACACGTGGAGGTCCTCTTCGTCCTCGACCAGTTCCCGGAGCACGACGACTACCGCGAACCCCGCCCGTACCGTGGCCGCGCCGACCTCCCGTCCGTTGGTGTGTTCGCTGGCCGCGGCCCCCGTAGACCGAACCGCATCGGGGTAACGTGCTGCGCCATCGAATCCGTCCACGGCCGCGAATTGACGGTGGTGGGCCTCGACGCGGTCTCGGGCACGCCGGTCATCGACCTGAAGCCGGCGATGGTGGAGTTCTCCCCGGTGGACATCGAGCAGCCGGAATGGGTCAGCCGCATGATGTCGGAGTACTTCCAGCCGTAAGCGGCCTTCGGCATACCGGCAGAGGCCGGCTGCTGCCTACCGGCCGGCGTCGGCGTCGCTGAGTAATCGGGCGGCCAAGGCGCGGACCTCGTTCCTGAGTTGGTCCGGTCGCTCGATCGTGAATGGCCAGCCGAGCCCGGCGAGCATCTGTGCCGCACCGTCGAGCCGTTCGACCCGGGCCGTGAGGCGCACTCCATCGGGCACCTCGGCAAGGGTGCCGACCGACGGCGGGATCCGCCGCCGCGCCTGCGCCAGGCTGGTGTGCAGCACCACGGACATGTCGTGCGCGTACGGCACGGCCGCCAGGCCGGCCAGCACCTGCGTGGTGGGATCGAAGCCGGCCGGGATGTCGAACTCACCCTCGGCGGGTCGCGCCGCTCCGATCCGGTCGAGCCGGAACGTCCGCACCGCCGCGCGGTTGTGGTCGTGACCGATGACGTACCACCGGCCGGAGTGGAAGACCAGCCCGTACGGGTCGAGCCGCCGCTGTCCGGTCTCGCCGCGCCAGGTGGTGTAGTCGATGCTCACCGGTCTCCTGTGCCGGGCCGCTTCGGCGAGCACCAGCAGCACCTCGATGCCGGGCGAGGCCGGCTGACGGACCGGTGCGGTGAAGTCCACGGTGGCCAGCAGCGAATCGATCCGCCGGGCGAGGACGGCCGGCAGTACCCTGCGGATCTTCGCGGTCGCGCTCTCGGTGGCCACGCCTTCAGCGGTGGCTAGCCCCGCCCGGGTGGCGACCACAAGCCCGAGCATGACTGCGACCGCCTCCTCGTCGGTGAGCATGAGTGGCGGCAACTTGTATCCGGGTGCGAGCCGGTACCCGCCGTAGCGACCGCGCCGGGCCTCGACCGGGATGCCGAGGTCGGCGAGGTGCGCGGCGTAGCGGCGGACCGTGCGCTCGTCAACACCCAGCCGGCCGGCCAGGTCGGTGAGGGTGAAGGCGCCGCCGATCTGAAGGATCTCCAGCAGCGCCAGTACCCGCGCGGTGGGCCGGACCAATGTTCTGACTCCTAATCCGGCGGAATCTGTCCAGTATTCACTCTAGCGTCTGGCGCGTGACAACATTCGTACTCGTTCCCGGATTCTGGCTCGGCGCGTGGGCCTGGCGTCCGGTCACCGCCGCTCTGCGTGGGCTCGGCCACGAGGTGTACCCGCTGAGCCTGACCGGCCTGGGTGAACGCGCCCACCTGGCGCGCCCGGACACCGACCTCGACGTCCACGTCACCGACGTGGTCAACCTCCTGCGCTACGAGGACCTGCACGACGTGGTCCTCGTCGGGCACAGCTACGCCGGCGCGGTCGTGACGACCGCCGCCGCCGATCGGCTGGCCGACCGCGTCGCTCAGCTGGTTTTCGTCGACACCGGCCCGCTGCCCGACGGGGTGGCCAACGTGGAGTTCGGCCCACCCCAGGAACACGAACGCAACGCGGCGATGGTCGCCCAGCACGGCGATGGCTGGCGGCTGCCGCCCCCGCCGTGGGTCGAACTGGCGGCGGGAGTAGCGGACGTGGATGAGTCGGTCGTCGCGCTGCTCGGTGAGCGGTCGGTGGCCCAACCGTGGGCGACCGCCACCACCCCGGTGCGGCTGTCCGGGGCGTGGGAGAAGCTGCCCCGCCTCGGCGTGCTGTCGAGCTTCACCGTCGAGCAGGTACGCCAGATGGCCGCCGCCATGCCGCTGTGCCGGCACATGACCGGCGACGCGTGGCGGTACGAGGAACTGCCGACGTGGCACTGGCCGATGCTCAGCCGGCCGCCCGAGCTGGCCCAGATCCTGCACCAGGCCAGGCCGGCGGCATAGCCCGCGGTGCCCGGGTGACCGGAAATCGGGTCACCCGGGCACCGATACCGGGCCGGTGCCGTCCCTCGGGCGGGACGGCACACCGCATGTCAGCGCCTACGGGCAGATGAAGTAATGCCCGGTCGACATGTTCGCGCCGTCGTTGGCGTAGCCGTCGGAGACGTGGAACACGACCCCGGTCGGGCTCACGATCTCCGTGTCTCCCCAGCCGACCCCCCACACCTGGTAAGAGGTGTTCACCCTGTTGGAGCACGAGCCATACGCGGCGCCCGCGACGGTGTAGTCCCAGGTGCGCGTCGAATCGTACAGTCGGCCGGCTGGGCAGTCACCGTTGCAACTGGTCCCATAGGTCGAAGTGGCCCCGGCTCCGGTTTCCAGAGTTGTGGAGTCGTTGATTTTGTCGCAGGCAACGAGCTGGTTCGTGTATGACTCGCACATCGCTTCCTCCCTGGCGGACACGTGGTAAACGCCCCCGCTTATGGAAGTCACGAGGTCAATGCAGACCACGGCCTCGTAATTGTTCGCTGGCCCGACGACATTGCACTTGTGGACCTGGTCGCCCTTGACGGCGTGGAGGATCGGGAAGCCGTCCGCGCCGTTGTCGGCGTTGGCCGTACCGGCAGTGGCAGACAACACGCCGGCTGCCGCTATGAGGACGGTGAGGGCGCCCCTCAGAATGCGTCGTTTGCTCACGTGCTACTCCTCGTTCATGCGAAACGGTCGCGGACATGGTCCGGCCCGCCAAGCTGATCTTGTGACCCCGTGACCGCCGCGACGAAGTGTGTCCCGACGATAGGGGTCACCGCTACGGCTTCGCTTCGGCCGCGCTATGCCGGGCACCGACCCAGGCCTTCGCGTAGGTGGTTGGTGAGCGCACGCGGTCGTCTGGCGGCGGACGCGGCCGCCAGCGCTACGCGAGAGTGGGCAGGCTCAGGGCGAAGCGAACGCGTTCGTGGCGTCGATGACCGCCTGGGACATGGCCTCGCTGCCGGTGTGGCCGGAGTCCTCGATGATGGTGAGCCGGGCGTCGGGCCAGACCTTCGCCAGTTCCCACGCCGTCTGCAGCGGGCTGCCCAGGTCCAGGCGGCCGTGGATCAGCACACCGGGGATCCCGGCCAACTTGTGCGCGTCGCGCAGCAGTTGACCCTCCTCCAGGAACCCGCCATTGCTGAAGTAGTGCGCGCAGATCCGCACGAACGCCAGCCGGTCGTCGTCGATCCGCGCGCTGTAGCTGCCGGGAACGCCGTTGGGCTCCCCGGAGATGACGGCGTCCTCCCAGGCGACCCAGTCGGCCGCGGCCTTCTCCCGGACGGTGCGGTCCGGGTTGGCCATCAGGCGGGCGTAGGCGGCGAGGAGGTCGCCGTCGCGGTCGGCCTCCGGCACGCCGTCGCGGAAGCGTTCCCAGGCATCGGGGAACATTCGGCCGACACCCCGGTAGAGCCAGTCGATCTCGGAGCGGCGGGTCGTGGTGACCGCCGGGATGATCATCTCACTGACCCGCTCGGGATACCGCTCGGCGTAGGCGAGAACCAGGGTCGAGCCCCAGGAACCGCCGTTCAGCAACCACTTCTCGATGCCGAGGCGCTCGCGGAGCTGTTCCATATCGGCGATGAGATGCGACGTGGTGTTGCGGCTCAGGTCCGTGGCCGGATCGGCCGCGTATGGGGTGCTGCGGCCGCAGCCCCGCTGGTCGTAGCGGATGACCCGGTAACGCTCGGGGTCCCACACCCGCGTCGGCTTCCGGTTGGCGCCGGAGCCGGGTCCGCCGTGCACCTGGAGGGCCGGCTTGCCCTCCGGGTTGCCGAGCTGCTCGTAGTAGATGCGGTTACCGTCACCGGTATCCATGAAGCCGCTGTCGTAAGGACCCATCGGGGGGTGGAAATCGACCATAGCCGGCGATTCTACGTGCGCCGACGACCACCCTTTTCATCCGTGTGCGCCGCGCCGGCCTCCGGCAGGGGCAGGCCCGACCGGGCGCGCACGTGCACCGCGCTCACCGCGTACGCCAGCGGCCCGGCCAGTACCAGGGCGAGCGCCGGCACGATGGCGACCAGGATGACGCAGACCGCCGCGGCGAGCACCACCAGCGGTACCGCCCATGGCGCGGCGCCCACCAGCGCGACCGCCCCGCGCAGGCTGTCCCCGACCGTGCCACCGGCGTGGGCCCGCTGTGCCGAGGCGAGCAGCACGAGCCCGATCGCGAACGCGGCCAGCAGCGCCACCGCGAACATCTCCAACCGTGCCCCGAACACGTGCGCGGCACCGGCCACCCGGACGTCGAAATAGCCGATAGCCGCGATCAGGCCGACCGCGCACTGCGCGCCGAGCCCGGCGCGCAGTTGGGTGCGTAGCGCCGCGACGAACGTGGCGACCAGCGGCGGCTCCTCGTCGTCGGCCCACCGGTCGAAGACGGTGGCGGCCGCCAGCCACGCCGCGCCCGCGGTGAACACCGGCAGCGAGAAGGCCGTCCACAGTAGGCCCACCGCGGCGCATTCGGCGGCGCGCCGGCCGTTCTCCAACTGCCGCTCGATCCACTGCTCGCGCCGCGCCCGGCGCCGGGCGCCCGCGCCCGCGCCCGCCAACCCCATCACCCCCGGATGCCGCTGGTGGCCACGCCCTCGACCAGCAGGCGCTGGAAGGCCAGGAAGAACAGGAAGACCGGCGCGACCGACAGCACGGCCATCGCCATCATCGGACCGTACGAGGAGAAGCCCGCCTGGTCGACGAACAGCGACAGGCCAACCGGCACGGTGAACTTGCTGGTGTCGTTGAGGTAGATGAGCTGGGTGAAGAAGTCGTTCCAGGTCCAGATGAAGGTGAAGATGGCGCTGGTGATCAGGGCGGGCCGGGCCAGCGGCAGGACGATGTGCCAGTAGGTGCGGTAGGGACCGCAGCCGTCCAGGGTGGCCGCCTCGTCCAACTCGCGCGGGATGCCGCGCATGAACTGCACCATCAGGAAGATGAAGAAGGCGTCGGTGGCCAGGAACTTGGGCACGATCAGCGGCCAGAACGTGTTGACCCAACCGAGGTGCTTGAAGATGGCATACTGCGGCACGATGAGTACGTGGTAGGGCAGCAGCAGGGTCACCACCACGATGGGGAACAGGAAGCGCCGGGCGCGGAAACGCAGTCGGGAGAACGCGAACGCGGCCAGCGAGCAGGCGAACAGGTTGCCCAGCACGGCGGCGAGCGAGATCACCGCCGAGTTCAGGAAGAACCGGCCGAAGGTGACGCCCGGGTTCCCGGTCCAGCCCTGGGGATAGTTGTGCAGGGTCGGCGAGGTCGGCCACGGACGGACCGACGAGACCACCTCGGTCGCCGGTTTGAACGACGTGCCGAGCATCCATACCACCGGGTAAATGACGATCAGCACGATCACGATGACCAGCAGATGCCACAGCCACCGGGGCAGCCGGCCGGGCCGGGCGCCCCTGCGCCGGGTGCCCGCGCGACCCAGACTCGGACGCCGGTCGGCCACGCCGGTGTTCGCCGCGACCGGCGCGCCCATCAGAACTCTCCCTCATCTGCGTAGAACACGACGAATCGCGAGGCCCAGAACAGGATCGCCGTCACGATCCCCACCACGGCCAGCAGCACCCAGGCCATCGCCGAGGCGTACCCGAACCGGAAGGACGAAAAGCCCTGCTGGTAGAGGTACAGCGTGTAGAACAGGGTGGAGTCGGCCGGCCCGCCGGTGCCCTGGCTGACCACGAACGCGGGCGTGAACGCCTGGAACGCGTTCACCGTCTCCAGCAGCACGTTGAAGAAGATGAGTGGGGACAGCATCGGCAGGGTGACGTGCCACCAGCGGGCCCAGCGCCCGGCGCCGTCCGCGGACGCGGCGTCGTGGAGTTCGGCCGGCACCTGTTTGAGCCCGGCCAGAAAGATGACCATCGGCGCGCCGAACTGCCAGCACGCCAGCACGATGATGGTGCCCAACGCCCAGCGGGGATTGTTGATCCAATCCTGGCCGTGCACCCCGACCGCGTGCAGGGCGCCGTCGACCGAGCCCGTCTGGCTGAACATGGACCGCCACACCAGCGCCACCGCGACGCTCGCGCCCAACAGGGACGGCAGGTAGAACAGGGAACGGTAGAGCCCGATGCCGCGCCGGGGACGGTTCAGCGCCTGCGCCACCACGAACGCGATGACGAGCTTGAGCGGCACCGAGACGAGCACGTACAACAGGGTGATGCGCACCGAGTGCAGGTACCGGGGATCGTCGGTGAACATCCTGCGGTAGTTCGCCAACCCGATCCAGGTCGGGGATTGCAGCAGGTTGTCGTCGGTGAACGACAGATACAGCGAGTACAGCAGCGGGCCGACGGTGAACACGGCCAGCCCGAGGAACCACGGCACCAGGAACAGGTACGGCGCCGCGCCGGCGCGCCGGGCCTGGCGGGACAGCGGGGAGGCGTTCGGGGTGCTCGCCCGGCTCAGGGCGGTGGTGGCCATCATCACGAGGTGATGGAGCTGGCCGCCTGCTGCATGAACGCGGCCGCGCCGGCGGACACGCTCTGCTGGCCGGCCGTGACGCCCTGGTAGATGCGGGTCATCGCGGCGAGCAGGTCGCTGTCGCCCTTGGGCGGGGCCTGCGGCGTGGGGATCAGCGAGGACTCCACCGACGCCTCGAGGTCGTACACCTGTTTGGTGGCACCGGTCGCGGTGCCGGCCAGGGAGGCCCGGACCTGAGTGTTGGGGAACAGGCCCCGGCCGTTGCCGAGGGCGTTCGCGGCACCGGCGTCGTTGACCAGGAAGCTCAGCAGCTCGGCCGCCTCGGTCGGGTGCTTGGACCGGGAGGACACGGCCAGCAGCATGGACGGCTTGGGGTACATCCCGGTCTGGCCGTCCACGCCGGGCAGCGCAAGGATTTCCAGCTGATCCTTGGTCGCGCCGACATAGCTGGCGAACACGCTGTCGTAGTCCCACTCGGCGACCGCGGCACCCTTGGCCACCGGCTCGTCCGCGGGCACGCCGTCGATCGTGGCCGTGACGGTCGCCTTGGTCGCCGCCCCGGACTTGGCGAGGCCCTGGGTGAAGTTCCAGAAGGATTCCAGGTCGGCCCGCGTGAACGCCACCTTGCCGTCCTGGTAGAGCTTCTTGCCGTGCTGGTACTGCCAGGACTCGAACGCGGCCCAGGTGCCGCCGGGGTCGGCGAGGCCGGCCACCTTGCCGCCGGACTTGTCGTGCACCTGCTGGGCCCACGCCTGAAGGTCCGGCCAGGTCCAGCCCGGCTGCGGGGCGGGCACGCGGAGCTGCTGAAGTTTGGTGGTGTCGACGACTATCACCTGGGTGGTCTGGCCGAACGGCACCGCGAGCTGCTTGCCGTCGTACTTGCCGCTGGCCACGAAGTTCGGGTCGAGCCCGGACAGGGTGAGCACGCTGCCGTACCGGCCGAGGTCGGCCAGCACGCCCTCGCTGGAGTACTGCGCCTGGTAGCTGCGGTCGACCTGGAACAGGTCGGGGGCGTCGCCGCCCGAGACCTGGGTGGCCAGCTTGGTGCCGTACTGGGCGAACGGCGCGTACTGCGTCTTGATGGTGATGTTCGGGTGTTGCTGGGAGAACAGGTTCAACGCGTCCTGGGTCACCTTGGCCCGGGTGTCGTCACCCCACCAGGAGAAGCTCAGCGTCACCTTGCCGTTCGAGCCGCCGGAGTCGCCGGAACCGCCGGACGAGCAGGCCGTGGCGGCGAGCGCGACCGTGGCGAGCACGGCGGTGGTTCGCGCTGCCGTGGCGAGCACGGCGGTGGTTCGCGCTGCCGTGGCGAGCACGGCGGTGACGCCGAGCCGGGGGCGCCGGCGACCCCGGCGATCGATGATCGATCCGCTCATCTTGGCACCTCTCGCGTGAGCCTGGCGGGTGGGACCCGCCGCGAACTGGAACGTTCAACTCCGCTGGCGGCCACCCGTGAACCCGAAGTATCTGACGTGAGCAGTACGCGTGAATTGAACCGTAGCAATCTCTCTATGTTCTGGAAAGGGCTTACCGGAAGGTTGATGCGGACCCGAGGCGCCCGGCCGGGCCCCGGGTGCGAGAATGCCGATCATGACCAGCGCCGACCGCCCCCGCTTCCACCTCGCCATCCCCGTGACCGACATCGAGGGGGCCCGGGCGTTCTACGGAGACGTGCTCGGGCTGGCCGAGGGGCGCTCGGCGGACAACTGGGTGGACTGGAACTTCTACGGCCACCAACTGGTGACGCACGTGGCCGCGCGGCCACGCGACCCGGACGCCGGGCACAGTTCGGTGGACGGGCACCGGGTGCCGGTGCCGCACTTCGGGCTGCTGCTGTCCATCGAGGACTTCCACGCGCTGGCCGATCGGTTGCGCGCGGCGGGCATCGCGTTCATCATCGAGCCGTACCTGCGCTTCGCCGGCCAGGCAGGCGAGCAGTGGACGATGTTCCTGCGCGACCCGGCCGGCAACGCCTTGGAATTCAAGGCTTTCCAGGACGACGCGCAGGTGTTCGCGAAGTAGCCCGCCTCGCTGGCGACGATCCGGGGTTGAGGGCGAGCCTTAACATGATCTTGTGCCGATGAGCCAGGGCGACCCCGCGCCTGCCAGGGGTACCGGCTTCCGCCACGGGGTCGACCACGGCCCGCCGTTCTGGCCCGGCCTGACCGGTGCGGGCGCCGGCGCCGGCTCCGCAGCCGACCCGCGACCGCCGGCGCCGGCCGGCACCGGACCCGTCGGGATGCTGCCGCCCGGCACCGGACCCACCGGGGTGCCGCCCGGCCCGTACGGCACGCCGCCGCCGCGACCGACGCGGCCGCCGAGCATCCCCTTCACCGTGATCGGCGTGCTCTTCTCGGCCGGTGTCATCGTGTTGGCGGTGTGGCTGGTCGGCATGGTGATCGGGGGCTTCCGCGCTTCGCTCGGATGGTCCGGAACGTCCGGCACCTTCACGGCCAGCGTGTGCGAACACCAGTCCGGCTCCCGTGGCGGGGGCCACGACAGGTGCTCGGGGACGTTCAGGTCGGCGGACGGCGCGATCGTGGACACCGGAGCCATCGCCGACGTCAGGCCGAATTTCACCTCCGGCGAGTCCGAGAAGCTGCAGCGCAAGCCCGACGGGGACTACGTCGAGACGCGGGCGGCGGACGCCTGGGAAGATGCCTTCGTCATCTTCCTGATGGTGGGCATCGCCGCCTGGCTGCTCTTCTTACCGTGTGCCGCGGTCGGCAAGGTCAGGGTGGAGAAGGGGGTACCGCTGCGGTCGAACCCGCAACCGTGGGGAACTCTGCTGCCCCTGCTCGCCTGGACGGGTCTGGGATTCGTGGCCCTGTCCTGCCTGACTCTGTTTGCCATGCTGCTGTTCCTGCTGATCAGCGCGCTGGTCTGACACCGGCCGTTCCGATGCCGCCGCGTTCGCAAGTCCACAATGGAGCGAGGTAGGCGGGGGTTCCCGGAGAGCTGCCGCGTGCCGTGGTGCCGGTTTTGACCGGGCCGTACCTGTTTCCGCCCAGGATCGCCTCCTGTACGCTATGCGCTCCCCGCATTCTGGATCATCGGGAGGGCCGTCGCATGACCGACCAGCGGATACCGTCCGGCATCGATACGAGCCGGCCGAGTGTCGCGCGGATGTACGACTACTACCTCGGTGGCAAGGACAACTTCGCCATCGACCGGGAGGCGGTCGGGCGGGTGGAGGCCGCCATGCCCGAGGTGCGACAGTTGGCACTGGAGAACAGAGCGTTCCTGCGTCGCGCCGTCCGGTACCTGGTCGCCAGCGGGGTGCGCCAGTTCATCGACATCGGGGCCGGCCTGCCGACCGCCGGTAACACCCATGAGGTCGCCCAGCGGGCGGCCCCCGAATCCCGGGTCGTCTACGTCGACAACGACCCGATCGTGCTGGCACACGGTCGCGCGCTGCTGGCCGCCGACGAGCTGACCACGGTCATCGGGGCCGACCTGCGGCGCCCCGCCGACGTCATCGGCGATCCCGAGCTGCGCCGTCTGATCGACTTCAGCGAGCCGGTCGGCGTGCTGCTCATCGCCATGACGCACTTCCTCGTGGAGGAGGAGTTCGAACCGGTGATGGGCAGCCTGCGCGACGCGCTGGCCCCGGGCAGTCACGTGGCCCTGACCCACGTGACGAGCGACCACCACTCGCCGGAGGCGGTCGTGGGCGTGGAGGCGGCGTACCGGGCGACCCCCACGCCCATCTACTTCCGCCGCCATGACGAGATCCTGCGGTTGTTCGACGGCTTCGACCTGGTCGAGCCCGGCCTGGTCACGATCGACGCGTGGCGCCCGGACCCGGCGGATCCCGCGCCCGAGGCCACCGGATGGCTGCACGGGGGAGTGGCCGTCCGGCGATAGGCGGCGCCGACCGCTCGCCTACCTCGACAGGACCGGCCATCGCCGCCGGCCGATTTCCCCCGGGCCGTAGCGCCGTCCTTACCGCCGTGCGCTGGCCTTACCGCCGTGCGCTGGCCTCACCGCCGTGCGCTGGCCTCGCTGCCGTGCGCCGGCCTCACCGCCGTGCGCCGGCCTCACCGCGCCGCGTGTCGATCTCACCGCGCCGCGTGCCGATCTCACCGCGCCGCGTGCCGATCTCACCGCCGCTCGCGATCCTCAGTGTCGTGCGCGACGTTCCCGGGCCACGAGGCCCGACCTCTCCGGGGTGGCGCCTGTGCTCGGCGGTGTTGACATTGGTCTGGCGCCACCATACTGTATGCAAGACGTTCATGAACAGTATTCAAAATACTGAGCCGGGGGTCGCACGTTGCCGTGCGCGCGGCCCCTCTCGGCCCAGCCTTCCGGCGCGCCCCATCGGCCCGGCCCCGAAGCGCGGCGCGCATCCTCGCCGTGAAGGAAAGGAACGAGATCTTGCAGATCAACACCGTTGAACAGGCCCACAACCTCTACGACGACGGGAACATCAGGCAGGGCGAGCGCACCGTGAAGTCGCTGCTCGTCGGCCAGGAGGGCGCCCCGGACAACTACAAGTTCGCGTACTCCTACGGCGAGGGCGACTCCGAGTGGGCCACGCCCCGCCACCGCCACCTGTTCGACCAGATCCGCCACCCCGTGGAGGGCGACTACTCCATCGGCAAGAACAGGGTGCTCCCCGCCGGGTGGGTCGGCTACTTCCCCGAGTCCGCCTACTACGGACCGCAGGTCATGAGCCCCAACCTGCGCATGTGCGTGCTGCAGTTCGGCGGCGCCACCGGCCGGGGCTTCTACAGCACCACTCAGCGCAAGCACGCCATCGCGCAGCTCAAGGCCAAGGGCACGCTCAAGAACGGCATCTTCCAGTGGGTCGACGAGCAGGGCCGGACCCACAACCAGGACGCGGGCGAGGCGCTCTGGGAGGCGGCGTGCAACGAGCCGGCCGACTACCCGCCGTCGCGCTACTCGGATCTGGTGCTCATCAACCCGGCCACCTTCGAGTGGCGTGAGGATCAGGGCGCGCCGGGCGTGGCCCGCAAGGTGCTGGGCAGCTTCACCGAGCGCGACATCCGCATCCAGCTGCTGCGCGTCGAGTCCGGCGCGACGCTCGAGTTCGGCACCCAGCCGTCGTCGGAGGTGCTGTTCCTCAAGGAGGGCAGGCTGGAGGCCGACGGTACCGTCCACGAGCGGCTGACCGGGTTCGGCTCGGCGGCCGCCGACCAGCCGGTCCAGCTGCGCGCCCACGAGCGCGCGGAGCTGCTGTACATCAAGCTGCCCACCTTCTGACGGTCGGCGCGCGGCCCCCCGTTACTACGCGGAGCCGCGCGCTCCGATCGCGGTGCGCCTCCGCCCGGCGTGGTGGCGAACATCGGTCGGTGGATACCGGTAGTCGGTGCCGGTGGTGGGCCGTTCGGTCAACCGATCAGGCCGTCCCAGGTGATCGTCTGCTCGAAAACCTCGGGAAACTTCTTCTTGGCGTACCGGGTGTACGCCTCGAGGTGCTCGCGCATCCGCTGCTCCGAGGCGCTCTCGTCGCGCCGGGCCAGCGCCTCGTAGATCTCCTCGTGCGCCTTGACGATCGCGGCGCGCCGCTGGCTCGGGTAGTCGATGCCGATGACGGTGCCGTCCAGGATGCCGAGCAGCGAGTCGACGATGTAGGCGAACAGCACGTTGCCGGACGACCAGGCGATGATGTCGTGAAACTGCCGGTTGGCGTCGCGGAACGAGTCGCGGTCGTTGACGTCGTCGCGCATCCGTTCGATGGTCGCGCCCAACTCGGCGAGGGATCCGTCGGTGATCTGTTTCGCCGCGAGCTGGCTGATCGTCGGCTCCAACACCGTGCGTACCTCGACGATGACCCGGTACGGGGCACGGTTGAGCTGCATCAGCAGCACCAGCGTGCTGGCCAGGTGGGACGCGGCCGGGGCCTGTAGCACGGGCCCGCCGCCGGGCCCGGGCTTGAGCGAGATCACGCCCTGGAACTCCAGCAGCCGCAGCGCTTCGCGCAGGGTGCCGCGGCCGGTCGAGTAGGTCTCCAGCATCACCCTCTCCGGCGGCAGCAGGTCGCCGGGCGTCATCCGACCCCGCACGACGTCGCGCACGATCCGCTGCGCGACCAGCATCGCCGCCTTGGGTGGCCGGCTGACGTCGCCCGCCGCCGAGGGCCGCGACGCGCCGGTGATGTGCAACTGCTCCACGGACACCGCTTCTCCGAAGGACACTGCTTCTCCCGAGGCCGGGGCATAGCCGTTCGCCGGCCTGCCGGATAGACCGACTCAATTAGATCCAGTTATAAACATTGCATTGTTAATCATGGTTTCGAGCCGCGACGTCGACCGATGTCGCGACCCGCGGTTTCGCGCGGGCACTGCGTGGGGCGGAAGTAGGCGTCAAGCGTAGCGGATCGACTAACGGGTATCACATGGTCCGCTTCCAGCAAACTGGGCCACAATCGGTCAGCGGGGACGGTCCGATGCTGTTGACGCGCGATTAAGCCTCAGCGAGGTGCGCTATTCGCTAAAGCCAATGTGCTGGCCGGGTTGTTAATGCGGCCGCAGGCGCACATTTCCGGCCGTTGGGGTGCCGTGGTGCCGCGTGCCGACGAAATAGCGGTCGGTACCGGGTGCCGATGGCGGGTGCCGCGCGCCTCGTCGCGGGGAGGGATCTGCCGCCGGCCGGTGCCGCGCACTGAACGTCACCGCCTCCACGAGGTCACCGAGGGCCAGCGCGCCGACCGTACCGGATCGGGTCAAAGCGGAAGTTCGTCCGCCGCGATCAGCGCGGGGAGGGGCGCGAGGAGCCGCACGTCATCCACTGTTTCGGTTCCGGTCACCGGACCTTGGCGCGCCTGGTGATCGCTACCGCGATAGTGCGAGGCGCAAGACTGTCATTCGCAGGGAGGCGAAAGTGGGCCTCAAGCCCAAGACCTGGAGTAGAAGGACTCGCCGTACGGTGGGTGCCGGCGCGGTGGTTGCCGCGGCGCTGGCCATCGCCGCGGCGTCGACGCCGGCCTTCGCTGGTACGCACGGTAACCAGACCAAGGCCGTGAAGACCGCTACTCCTATCAAGCACGTCGTGGTCATCTATGACGAGAACGTGTCGTTCGACCACTACTTCGGCACCTACCCCAAGGCCGCCAACACCGACGGCACCACGTTCAAGGCCAAGTCGGGTACCCCGGCGGTCAACGGCCTGACCAACAAGCTGCTGAACAACAACCCGAACGAGTACAACCCGAGCCGGCTCTCGCCGGACGAGGCCCTGACCTGCGACCAGAACCACAGCTACGGTCCGGAGCAGCAGGCGTACGACGGCGGCAAGGCCGACCAGTTCGTCCAGTTCACCGAGACCGACAAGTGCACCGGCCAGCCGATCCTCTTCGGTGAGCCGGGCCTGGTGATGGACTACTACGACGGCAACACCGTCACCGCGCTGTGGAACTACGCGCAGAACTACGCCATGTCGGACAACTCGTTCGACGCGGGTTTCGGCCCGTCCACCCCGGGCGCGCTGAACCTGATCTCCGGCCAGACCCACGGCGTTCAGGCCGTCAACTCGGTCACCGGCAAGCCGGTCAGCGACCCGCTGTCGGCCTCGCCGGACAAGAAGGGCGTCGGCACCGTCATCGGTGACCCGGACCCGGCGTTCGACGACTGCTCGGACACCAACCACACCTCCACCAACGCCCTGGCCAAGATGACCGGCCAGAACATTGGCGACCTGCTCAACAACGAGGGTGTGACCTGGGGCTGGTTCCAGGGCGGCTTCGCCCCGACCGGCGAGGCCAACGGGTACGCGGTCTGCGGCGCCACCCACACCAACGTGGGCGGCAACGCGGTGGTGGACTACAGCCCGCACCACGACCCGTTCCAGTACTACAAGTCGACCAGCAACCCGAAGCACCTGCCGCCGTCGTCGGTCAAGAACATCGGCAAGACCGACCAGGCCAACCACCAGTACGACCTGACCGACTTCGACGCCGCCGTGGCAGCCAACAACCTGCCCGCGGTCAGCTTCCTGAAGGCCGGGCAGTACGAGGACGGTCACCCGGGCACCTCGGACCCGCTGGACGAGCAGAAGTTCCTGGTGAAGACCATCAACGAGCTGCAGAAGTCCAAGGACTGGTCGTCGACCGCGGTTGTCATCGCGTACGACGACTCGGACGGCTGGTACGACCACGTCACGCCGCCGGCCGTCAACGGGTCGTCCGACCCGGCGAACGACCAGGCGATGTGCGCGCCGACCAAGAAGACCAAGCCGCTCAACGGGTACGAGGACCGTTGCGGCGACGGGCCGCGCCAGCCGCTGCTGGTGATCAGCCCGTACAGCAAGACGAACTACGTTGACCACAGCCAGACCACCCAGCCCTCGATCCTGCGGTTCATCGAGGACAACTGGAAGACCGGCCGGGTTGGCGACGGTTCGCTCGACGCTTCCGCGGGCAAGCTGACCAACATGTTCAACTTCAACCAGAAGCCCGTCACCAAGCCGCTCATCCTCGACCCGAAGACCGGCGCGGTAAAGAAGTAGCTTCACCCCGGTGGTCCGTGGCCACCGAATTCGGGGCCGGGCGGCATCCGCTGCCCGGCCCCGGTCTTTTTGCGGCTCCGGCTCATCCGCGCCGGGGCCCCGGGACTCCGGCCGCTGAGGGATCATGTCAGCCATGACGTTGGCAGATCGGGCGCCGGAGGCCATTCCGCCCGCGACGAACGTGCGCCGACCCGCCCCACCCCGAGCCGCCCTACCGCTGGTCGGGCTGCCGGTGCTCGTGATGCTCTGCGTCTGCGGGTACCGGGTGGGGCATCGCCAGCTGTGGGAGGACGAGTACTCCACCTGGCACGCCGCCGTGATGACGCTGCCGCAGCTGCGGTACCTGACGAGCCACCTGGACTTCGTGGTCCTGCCGTACTACCTGTTCATGCACTACTGGATCCACGCGTTCGGCGGCTCGCCGGGCTCGCTGCGGGCACCGTCCGTCGTGGCCATGTCGCTGGCGGCCGGGGTGGTGGCGCTGATCGGACGGCGGCTGTTCGGCACCGGCACCGGCCTGATCGCGGGCCTGCTGTTCGCCGCGGTGCCGGGCGTCTGCCGGTACGCGCAGGAGGCCCGGCCGTACGGGTTCGCCGTCTTCTTCACCTGCCTGGCGACGCTGCTGCTGCTGTCCGCCCTGGACCGGCCCACCTGGCCGCGCTGGCTGTTGTACGCGCTGGCCATGATCGCGGTGGGCGGCTCGCACATCGTGTCCCTGACCGTGCTGTCCGCCCACGCCCTCGTGGTGCTGCGGCTGGCGCTGCTGGCCGCGCACCGGGCGGGGTGGCACCGGCCCTGGCGGGCGATCGGGCGCCTGTGGTGGTTCATGGCGGCGGTCGCGCTCATCGTGGCGGTCATCTTCCCGATCGCCCGGACCGCGAACCAGCAGTCGTTCGCGGTCGCGTGGATCAAGGTGACCGGGGAGTCGGTGCGTGCCTTCCCGAAGCAGCTGTTCGGCTCCCAGGTCATCGCCGAGGTCATCGTCGCGCTGGCCGCGCTCGCCGCCGTCCTCCTGCTGCTGCCGCGCCGCGACCACCGACCCGGCGCCGCGCCACTGCCCCTTGCCGCGCCCACCGGTGACCCGCCGACCGGTGACGCGCTCACTGGCGACGCGCTCACCGGTGACGCGCTCACCGGCGACGTGCTGGCCCGTGACGTGCTGGCCGGAGGCGCACCGGCGGGCGACGGCTACGCCCTGACGATGCTCGCGAGCTGGGCGGTGGTGCCGGTCGGGCTGCTGCTGGCCGCCGTCCCCGCGCTGCACCTCCAGCTGTTCTTCTACCGGTACCTGCTGTTCATCGTGCCGGCGTGGGTGCTGCTGGCGGCGCGCGGCCTGGACGGGCTGGCGGGCCTCGCCGCGCGACGGTGGGCCCGGCTCGTGGCCGTCGCGGTCGCGCTGGCCGCCATCGGGTACCTGTCGGTGCCCGACCAGCAGCCGTTCCGGCAGCGCGTGCTGCCCGGCAGCCCGGACTACAGCGGCGTCGCCGCCGCCATCGCGGCCCAACTGCGCCCGCGCGACGGGATCGCGTACGCGGGCTGGAACTACAAGGGTCGGCGGGCGCTCACGTACGAGATGCGCAACTGGCGGGTGCGGCCACGCGACGTCTTTCTGGTCAAGGGGTTCGCGAAGGTCGGCCAGTTCGTGGCGCAGGAGTGCCAGGTGCCGGCGCCCTGCCTGCACGACACCGCGCGGATCTGGCTGGTGAACACCGCCATCCGCCCCGGCGACTTCGCGGAGCTGCCGCCCGCCACGGCCCAGGTGCTACGGACCCGGTTCACCGTCTCGCAACGGCGCCGGTTCGCCCGGGCCCGGCTGCTGCTGCTCACCCTGAACCCGGCGTGGGCGCCGAAGGCGGGCTTGGGAACGGGAAAGGGGCATCACGCGTGATCCTGGACTGGCCCGACTGCCGCAACGTGCGCGACGTCGGCGGGCTGCCCGCCGCCGGCGCCCGTGCGATCCGCGCCGGCGCGCTGCTGCGCTCCGACGGCCATCACCGGCTGACGGCCGCGGCGGTCCGAGCCGTGCGGGCCAGCGGGGTGAGCCGGATCATCGACCTGCGCTGGGCGCGCGAGTGCGAAGAATTTCCGAGCCCATTCGCCGGCGACCCCGTGTACCGGCACGTGCCGATGCTCAACGACGTGCTGGACTATGACATCCCGCCGGACACCTACCGCCCGATGCTCGACCACAACCGGCCGCGCGTCGCCGAGGCGTTCCTGGCCGTGGCGCAGGCCCCGCCGGGCGGGGTGGTCGTGCACTGCGCCGCCGGCAAGGACCGCACCGGGGTGCTCGTCGCCCTGCTCCTGGCCGTGGCAGGCGTCGCGGCGGCGGACATCGCCGAGGACTACGCACTGACCGACGGCTGCTCACCGGCGCCCATGCTCAACACCCTGGACCACCTGGACCGGCGGTACGGCGGCGCCGACGGGTACCTCGCGGAGGCCGGGGTCGGGGCGGGCCACGGGACGCGGTGCGCGCCCGGCTGCTGCGCTGACCCGCGGCTCCCGGTGTGCTGTCCGCTGTCCGGGGGCCCGCCGTCCGCAGCCGGGGCCCAGACGGCCGGGCCCCGGAACGCCGCCAGCGCTACGGTGCCGCCGGCAGGTTCGCGGCCCGCCATGCCTCGTACTCGCCGCGATGCGCGGGGTCGAGCGGGTAGTAGTCCGCCAGCGCGGCGCCCTCGTCGATGCGCAGCCGGCTGAACCGTTCCCACTCCTCGTGGTCGCGTGCCTTGGCGACGACCTCGCCGACCTTCCGTCGCGGCACCACCACCGCGCCGTCGTCGTCGGCCACCACCAGGTCGCCGGGCAGGCACAGCACCCCGCCGACCGCCACCGGCACCTCGTACGCCCAGGGGAACAGCTCGGACTG
This sequence comes from Rugosimonospora acidiphila, assembly GCF_039543385.1. Taxonomy (NCBI): domain Bacteria; kingdom Bacillati; phylum Actinomycetota; class Actinomycetes; order Micromonosporales; family Micromonosporaceae; genus Rugosimonospora; species Rugosimonospora acidiphila. The sequence continues at coordinate 137,298 of NZ_BAABJQ010000014.1, read as the reverse complement.
CGAGGCGTAGTGCGGGGTGTACCCGGTGCACCAGATGGGCAGCCCGAGGCGCCGTACCCGCTCGGCGTCCCGGATCCGACCGTCCACCACGATCCCGGCGCCGCCGCGTCGCTGGAAGTACCGCACCAGCATGTCGCCGAGGCACCCGGTGAACGCGCTGCCGTACGCCTGAACGACCAGCACGTCGCCCGGCCGCACCGCCTCCAGTACCGCCCACAGCGCCGTGTGCCGCTCCACCTGTTCCTGGGCGAGGCCGCTGGCGACATCCTCGCGCTGCGGCATGAACTGCAGGGTGAGGGCGGCGCCGACCACGCGCGATCCGGGCACCATGGGCCGCGGCCCGTCGACGAAGGTGCGCCGGACGCCGAGCTCGTGCAGTTTGGCGCACGCGGTCGCGGCACCCACCCCGCCCATCGCGCCTACCGCGTCCGGACCGGGCCGGTCATACGATCCGCCCCGGACCGGGAGTTCCCACACGGCGTCGGTCATGACTGTCTCTCCTGTCGCGCTTGGTTCGAGGGTTGCGCTCGGTTCGAGGGTTGCGCTCGGTCGGATGGATGCGCTTGGTTCGGTGGGGTCGGGACGGGCGGGGGATCCAGCCGGATCAGCTCGCGCGTGCCATCGGGCCAGTCGATGGCCACCGTGGCGCCGAGCGCGTCGCGCTCGACCCGCAGCCGGGGAGCCTCCCGAGGCGCGGCCGGCGCCCCGGACAACACCAGCGCCGCCGCGTAGACCTCGCCGTACTCGACGGCCTCTGGGGTGGACACCCACGGCACGGCGCAGTGCGCGCCCATCGGGTGCGCGTCCCGGTGCCGCGCGACGCCGCTCACGGTCAGGCCGCGTACGCCGATCGCCACGCTGCGCAGGCCGTCGGCGCGGCGTACCCCGGCGCCCGAGACCGGGTCGCACCGTGCCGGCGGGTCGTCACCGGCGATGGCCCAGCCACCCAGCCGCAGCCGCCAGGGGCCGGCCTGTTCGGGCCAATCCCAGCCACGGCCCCGCCCGCCGTCGGGATCCGCCTCGCCGGTGACCTCGAGTTCTGCGTCCGCATCGAGTTCTGCTACGGCATCGGTTTCGGCGCCGGCATCGAGTTCTGTTACGGCATCGGTTTCGGCGCCGGCATCGGGTTGTTCGGCGCGGTCGAGGCCGTCATCCGGGCCGGCCGGTGGATCGACCCGGCACAACCGCAGCTCGACCGGACCCCGCAGCACCGACGCGACGGTCAGCCAGGGCCCGACCGTCCAGCCCGGCGGCGCCTGGTCGAACTCGTACCGGTCGGGTGGGTCGCCGGCCGGCCAGTGGGCCCGGTACCGGGACACGCCACGGTTGCCGGTCACCGCGACCGTGACCGCGGGACGCCGGTGCGACGGGCGGGCGTCCGCGGTGACCAGTGCCGCGTGCGAGTCGACCGGTGCGGTCCGGGACCGCTGGCTCATCACCGGCGCGGCGTGGCTGGCGAACCCGAACCGGGCGTACACCTCGTCGTCGGTGGCGGGGCCGTCCGTGCCGGCGTGGTCCCCGCCGTGGCAGGCCATCCGCACCACCCCGTCGGCGGAGGTCGAGGACACCACCCAGCCGGGCACCCGCAGCGCCAGCGACACGTCCTCGAGCTGCGCGGCGGTCGGCACCTCGGGGTCCGTCCACACCGGATGGTCGGCCGGCAGGACCAGCCCGGCGAAGCCTTTGCTCGACCAGTACGGCGACCCCGGCCCCGAATATCCCTGGCGGATGGCCGGGAACTCCCGGTACCACCCGATCGGCTGCCGCCCGCCTTCGTCGAAGCAGCCGGATCGGATGAAGTGTCGCAGCACCGAGCTGGCCAGGTGCCGGGTCAGCCCGGGCGGCAGCGGGCTGGCGTCGAAGATGGCACCGGCCCAGAACGGTGCGAGGATCGCGTACCGATAGGTCAGCGAGCGGCCCCGCAGCACCGGTGCGCCGTCGGCTCCGATCAGGTGCTGGGCGTCGGCGAGGAAGCGGCGCAGCCGTTCGCGGTACCGCTCGGGCAGCCCGGGTGGTACCGCCTCGCCCGCGATCCGGCAGTACCACAGCGGGTAGAAGTGCATCGCCCAGCCGTTGTAGCTGTCGAACCCGCGCAGTTGCCCGGTGCCCTGCGCGCCGTCGGAGTACCACCCGCCGCCGGCGTACCACCGCTCGGTGCGGGCGAGGGCGTGCGCGATGTCCCCGGCGTCGAACGGCGCGCCGACCGAGCGCAGGAACGCCGCGGTGATGGCCCGGAACCACACCCAGTTGTTGTCCGGCACCGTAGTGCCGGCGATGCCCGACATCCAGTCGACCACCCGCTGCCGTACCGGATCGGCCAGCCGGTCCCAGATGACCCGCCGGGTCTCGTGCAGCGCGATGGCCAGCGACGCACACTCGACCCTCGCCTGCGGCACGGCCGCCGGGTCCGGCCAGCGGTCCGGCCGGGACGGGTCGGTACCCGCGGCCACCCCGGCCGCGTACCACTCGGCCAGGTTGTCCGGGTCGGGCTCACCGTCCACCGACAGCCGGAACCCGGCCAACAGGAAGGTACGGGCGAAGCCCTCCAGCCCGTCGCTGTGCCGGCCCGAGTAACTTTCCGGGCCGGGCAGGTCGATCAGGGCGTGCCCGGGCGAGGCGTACGGCCGGACCGCCGAGAGGGTGGCGTCGGCCAGTGCCCGCCAGGTGTCCCGGGTCCACCCGGTGTACGGCGACCGGACGGTGTCTTCACCGAATGGCGGATCGATCAGATCCTTGGGATGGTTGGTCATTCAGCCTCTCAGGATCAGCTCGATGACGGGTACCGCCACCTCCGGCCGGTGCGCCGGCAGCAGCAGGCTCAGCGTGTCCGGCGGTGCCGCGGTGGCGAAGTGCTGGAGGAGCCCGTCCGGGTCGGCCTCGGCCCGGCGGACCTCGGAGCCGTCGTGGAGCATCCGCGCGTAGGCCACCCGGCCGGCCAGGCCGGGCAGGTGGAGGTGTCGCATGGGCCAGGCGAACAGGTGCAGGTACAGGCGGTTGCCGACCTGGGTGTAGCGGGCGTCGGGCGGCGGGGTGTACGGGCTGGGGCCGGCACCCCGGATGGACCGCTCGTGCGGCCGCATCCAGTCGCCGATGGCGCGCAGCCGCTCGCGAGCCCGGGGCTCGAACTCGCCGCGCGCGTTGGGCCCGACGTTGAGCAGCAGGTTGCCGCCCAGCGACACGGTGTCCACCAGCATCCGGATCAGCAGTTCGGGTGACTTCCAGTCCAGGTTGTCGCGGTCGTAGCCCCACGACCCGTTGAGCGTCTGGCAGGCCTCCCACGGCACGCCGGGCGGGAACTGCGCCACGGTGGCGGCGTCGGGCTGGATCTGCTCCGGGGTGAGGAAGTCACCGGTGCCGAGGTCGAGCCGGTTGTTGACGAGGATATCCGGCTGGAGTTCGCGGACCATGGCCAGCAACTGGTCGGAGCGCCACTGCGGTGCGCCCTTGGCGTTCTCACCCTGTCCGGGAAAGGAGAAGTCGAACCAGGCCAGGTCGATGCGGCCGTAGCCGGTCATCAGCTCGCGGACCTGGCCGTGCAGGTAGTCGGCGTACCGGGCGACGTCGCGCGGTCGCGCCCGGGCGGCGGGGTCGTCGCGCTGGGGGTGGTGGAGGTCGATCGGGTACTCGGGGTGGTGCCAGTCGAGCAGGGAGTGGTAGAGCCCGATGCGCAGGCCGCGCTCCCGGAACGCGTCGAGCATCGGCCGCAGCAGGTCCCTGCCGTGTGGTGTGTGCGTGGCCGTGTAGCCGGTCAGCGCCGAGTCCCACAGGCAGAATCCGTCGTGATGCTTGGTGGTGATCACCACGTACCGCATGCCGGCCCGCCACGCCTGGTCGGCCCACGCCTCGGGGTCGTACAGGTCCGGCTCGAAGTGGTCGAAGTACGGCCGGTACTGGTCCTCGGTCATCCGCTCGCGGGAGCGGACCCACTCGTGCCGGGCCGCGCCGGCGTAGATGCCCCAGTGGATGAACAGGCCGAAGCGGGCCTGCTCGAACCATTCGGTTGGTCTGTCCATCAGCACACCACCCCGGCGGCGCGCAGCCAGGCCTGCGCCAGCAGGGCGTGGCCGGCCGGGGTCAGGTGCACGCCGTCGGGGGACCACTCGTGGGGCCCGCTGGCGGCGGTGGCCGCGGCCATCACCCCGTCGGCCGGCACGAGGGCGGCGCCGAACTCGGCCGCCAGCCGCCGCACCACACCGATCTTGGGGTCGAGGTCCTCGCGGCGCGCCCACAGCTGTTCCCGCGCGGGCAGCAGGAACGGCTCGACCAGGATGAGCGCGGCACCCTGCCCGGCCGCCCGGTCGAGGATCGTGCGGTAGTGCTCGGCGAAGGTATCCGGCGGCGTGGGGTCGTCGCGCTCGTACCGGCCCCAGACGTCGTTGATGCCGACCAGTACCGATACCAGGTCGGCCTTGACCGCGAGGCAGTCGGTGTCCCAGCGGGCGTGCAGATCCACCACCCGGTCTCCGCCGATGCCCCGGTTGACGAAGCGCACCCGAGAGCCGGGGTGGCGGGTGGCGAACCAGCCGGCGGCCATCGCCACGTACCCGGCGCCGAGGCTGTCCGGGCTGTCGCGGTCGCGGTCGCAGTCGGTGATGCTGTCGCCGATGAACAGCACTGTGCTGCCCGGCGCGATGCTGATGTTCACAGTGATCTCTCCAAGGGATGGTCGAGTCCGGCCGCCGGCGTCAGCCGCGCGCCCGGCTGGCCTTGGCCGCCGGCAGGTGCCGGTCCAGCCACTCCAGCACGGCGTCGACCTGCCGGGCGTCGAACTCGTGGCCGACCTCCTCCAGCACCACATGGCGAAGGTTGGCCTGGGCCTTGGCCTTGCGGTATGCCGGTGCGATCCCGTCGACGAACACCTGGATGTGCTCCGGGGTGGTGAGGCTGTCCTTGCCGCCGGCGATGACCAGCAGCGGGCGCGGGGCCAGTGAGGGGCCCAGCCGCGGGCTGGGTCCGCTGACCGCGATGCGTTCGGAGTCGCCCAGGTTGGCGAAGTCCGGCATCACCGTGACGTCGCAGACCGGCATGATGGCGGCGCCGCAGGCGATCCGCTCATCGCTGGCCAGCTTCAGCAGCGTCTGCAATCCACCCCAGGACTGGCCCACCACGGCGATGCGCTTGGCCGAGGACACCACGCCCAGCTCCAGCGCCCCGTCGACCAGCGCGGTGGTCTCGGCGCGGGCGGTGGCCAGCAGGTCGGGGCCGCTGCCGGTGAAGCTGCGCTGGTGCAGCGCGACGATGTCCTGCCAGGCGCGCTTCCGGTCGCCGTGGCCGGGGGCGTCCGGGACCAGCACGTCATAGCCGGCGTTGATCAGCGCGGCCACGATGTTGGGGCTGACCCGGTTCTGCGGGACACCGGGCGGCAGCGCCTGCTCCTTGTTGCCGCTGAAGCCGTTGTAGAAGATGACCAGGGCGCCCCGCCGGGCGGCGGCCGGGGCGTCGATGTGAATGGCCGGGATGGGTTCGTCGCCGGCGGGCAGGAACACGGTGCGGGCGTGCGGCCAGCTTCGCCACGGCGAGACCGGACCGGGCGGGCCGGCCAGGTGTGAGGCGGCGCGGACCGCGTCGACCAGCGCGTCGGCCACCAGCAGGCCGACGAGTTCGGCGGAGGGCCCCTCGGGCAGCGGCACCGAGACGTCGGCCTCCTTGAGCAGCCGCCGCGACGGCTGCGCGGCGAGGTAGATGAGCTGCGCGCCGGACTCGCGCGTGGCGGCCAGCGCCGCGGCCGGGAGGAAGTCCTCGCTGCCGTAGCCGAGCAGCATGACCACGCTGCCCGGCGGCAGGCCCCGGGCCCGGGTCGCCCAGTGCGCCGGGACCGCCCCGGACGCGGCGGGCACGGACAGTTCGGCCAGGCCCGCGGCCAGCACCCCACCGGCGCCGGCCTGCTCCGGTGCTGCCCAGATCTCCACCCACGTTGCCATGCGCAGCGCCCGCGCGGCGGCCGGCATGGTGGCGTCGGTGCGCAGCCGCTGCGCCAGCACGCCCATCGCATCGGGCGCGGTGTCGGCGGCCCGGTGGCTTTCGGCGGCGAAGTCGTTGGCGATGCCCAGTCGTAGCGCCGGATAGCCGGGGAATCCCAGGTTGCGGCAGAACCTCGACACGGTCGGCTGCGCGACGTCGCACAGCTGAGCGAACTCGCTGATGGACAGCGCTATCGCACGGGCGGGGTCGGCGAGGATGCGCTCCGCGACGCGCCGCTCGGCCGGGGCCAGATCGGGCAGCGCGGCCCGGATGCGATCCAGAGCGGCGGTACGGGTACCCGGCGACGGGGGTTGCTCAAGCAATGCCATGTGGCTAGTATATTGCAGACCAACGATAAGTAAAGAAATATAGCAACGACGCCGAGACTGATATTTAATACTTGGCAACGTCGCCCGGGCGGGTCGTCCCCGCCGGTGGGTGACTACCGCACCGACGCAGGTCGCGTCGGCCCTGCCTCGAACTTCCATCAGGAGGGCACATGTCTGCCCCAAGTGCCGTCGGCACGGCTCCCGGTTCGTCGCCGGAGCGCCCGCACAGCCCGCCCGGTAGCGCACCCGGTCCCGTCCACCGCAAGCGGCGGCGGTTCCGGCGCGCGGACGGCGTGCTGCTGCTCATGGGGCTGCCCGCCCTGCTGCTCCTGTTCGTGTTCAGCTACGTTCCGATGGCCGGCCTGGTGCTCGCCTTCGAGAACTACCGGCCCCGGCAGGGCATCTTCGGCAGCGCCTGGGTGGGGCTGCAGAACTTCAAGTTCCTGTTCGTCGGCGGCGACGCGTGGCGCATCACCGTCAACACGGTCGGCATGAACGCACTGTTCATCGTGGCCAATCTGGTGGTGGCGCTGGGCCTGGCGCTGCTGCTCAACGAGGTGCGCGACCGCTCGCCGAGGCTGGCCAAGCTGTACCAGTCGGCGATGTTCCTGCCCTACGTCTTCTCCTACGTGGTGGTCACCTACTTCGTGGTGGCCTTCCTCGACGCCGACAGCGGGCTGGCCAACCACCTCCTGCTCGACGTCGGCATGAAGCCGATCGACTGGTACGCCCGGTCGGGCTTCTGGCCGGTCATCCTCACCGTGGTCGAGGTGTGGAAGACGGTCGGGTTCTGGGTCATCGCGTACCTGGCCGCGATCATCGCCATCAACCCGGAGTACTACGAGGCCGCCTCGATGGACGGGGCCGGGAAGTGGCAGCAGACCCGGCGCATCACGCTGCCTCTGCTGTCCCCGCTGATCACCATCAACCTGCTGCTGTCGGTCGGGCACGTGTTCCACGCGGACTTCGGGCTGTTCTTCCAGGTGCCCCGCAACAGCTCACTGCTGTACCCGACGACCGACGTCATCGACACGTACGTCTACCGCGCCCTGACCTCGCTCGGGGACGTGGGCATGTCCGCCGCGGCCGGCCTCTACCAGGCGGTCGTGGGCTTTGTCCTGGTGCTCGTCGCGAACTGGCTGGTTCGCCGGCGCGACCCGGCCAAGGCGCTGTTCTAGGAGGTTGGCATGGTAGTCCAAACCGCCACACCGGGGGCCCGCCCGCCGGTCCGGGGCACGCGCCGCAACGCCACGGGTGTGCCGCGCCGCCAGGCGGTGCGCCCGCACTGGAGCCGGATGCTCATCCACCTCCTGCTGGCGCTGTGCGCGGTGGCGTTCGTCGCGCCGCTGCTGATGGTGCTGAGCGCCTCGTTCTCCTCGGAGAACGCCATCAACCGGCACGGGTACTCGTTCCTGCCGCGGCAGTTCACCACGTTCGCGTACCGGTACGTCATCGGCGACTCCAGCCAACTGGTGCAGGCGTACGGGGTGTCCATTGTGGTCACCGTCGTGGGTACCCTGGTGTCGCTGCTGGTGATGTCGATGCTGGCGTACACGTTGTCTCGCCGGGAGTTCGCGCTGCGCCGGTCGATCGGCTTCTACCTGCTGTTCGCCATGCTGTTCAGCGGTGGACTGGTGCCCAGCTACATCCTCATCACGCAGTACCTGCACCTGCAGGACACCCTGTTCGCGCTGATCCTGCCGTACCTGGTCTCGCCCTGGTTCGTGGTGATCCTGCGTACCTACTTCATGTCGTTGCCCAACGACATCATGGACGCGGCGCGCATCGACGGCGCGGGCGAGTTCCGCACCTTCTTCCGCATCGTGCTCCCGCTGTCCGGCCCGGCCATGGCCACGGTCGGCCTGTTCACCGCCCTGACCTACTGGAACGACTGGTGGCTCGGGCTGCTCTACATCGACAACGACAAGCTGGCCCCGGTGCAGTTGCTGCTGTACCGGATCATCTCCAACATCGACTTCGCGGCGAGCAACCAGACCGCCAACCACCTGGTGGGCGTGCCGGTGCAGACCGTGCGGATGGCCATCGCGGTTCTCGCGATCGGTCCGATCATCATCGCGTTCGGATTCGTACAGCGTTTCTTCGTCCGTGGCATCACCATCGGCGGACTCAAGGACTGACCTTTTCAACGACCGGAGGTAACCCCCACCATGACCGGTATCTCGCGGAGAAGCCTGCTCGGATACGGCGGCAAGGCGCTGCTCGCCGCCGGTGCGGCCGGCGCCGCCGCACCCCTGCTGGCCGCCTGTTCCAGTTCGTCCGGCAGCGGCGGCGCCGTGAACATCACCTATCAGTACATGGCCTTCGTCAACGCGCCGGACCAGGGGTTGGTACAGCAGGCGGTAAACGCTTACCTGAAGAAGCTGGGCCGCACCTTCACCGTCACCCTGGCCCCCGTGCTGAACTACGACCAGAAGATGACGCTGGACATGTCCGCCGGCAACGTGGGCGACGCGTTCTTCACGGCCGCGTGGGCCAACGACTTCTTCAAAAACGCGGGCAGCGGCAACCTGTTGGCCCTGGACGACCTGCTGCCCAAGTACGCGCCGAAGCTGTACGCCAGCATGTCGCAGTCGCTGTGGCAGGGCGCCAAGGTGAACGGGAAGATCTACGGCGTCATCAACCAGCAGCGCTTCCCGAAGCTGTGGGGGTTCTGCGCCACGAAGGCCATGGCGGATAAGTACGACCTGGACCTGGACTCGGTGAAGACCTACGCCGACCTGGAGCCGTGGCTGGCGAAGGTCAAGGCGGGGGAAAAGGACGTCATCTGCTGGGGCACGGACGTGGACACCACCGGCACGATGTTCTACCCGGAGATCTTCGGCCTCGACCCGATCGCCACCGCGTACGGGCTGGCGGTGCGGTACGACGACGCCCAGCGCAAGGTGCTCAATGTCTACGCCACCGACGAGTACAAGGCCGCCGCGGAGCTGATGTACCGGTGGCACCAGATCGGGTACACCACCAAGGACCCGCTGCCCGACGCCGACCGGGCCAGCAAGCAGCACGCCGGCAGCATCGCGGCGTGGTCCACCCAGGCGCCGCCGACCAACCCGCAGCTGGAGACCTTCCCGACCGTAGCCAAGAGCTTCGTGGCCACGCCGTTGCTCAACACCGACGGGGTCAGCGCCACGCTGACCGGCCTCTCCGCCGACACCGAGCACGCCCAGGAGGTCATGGAGTTCCTGGAACTGCTCAACAATGACAAGTACCTCTACAACCTGATCTGCTTCGGCATCGAGGGCAAGGACTACGTGGTGGCCGACCAGGCGCTCGGCGTGGTCGGCTTCCCGCAGGGGGTGACCTCGACCAGCGACCGGTACAACCCGAACCTGGACTGGCAGTTCGGTAACCAGTTCAACGCCTACTACCGCACCGAGGACGACGCCAAGGCCAAGCGCTGGGAGGTGGAGAAGGCGCTGAACACCAGCGCCGCGACGTCGGTCGCGCTCGGCTTCTCGTTGGACACCACCGACCTGCGGACCCAGGTGTCCACCGTCTCGGCCGCCATCAAGGAGTACCAGCAGCAGGTGGCCATCGGCCTGGTCGATCCGGGCAAGGGCATCCCGCAGTTCCTGGGCAAGCTCGACCAGGCCGGCATGCCGGCCCTTCTGGAGGCGGCCCAGCAGCAGATGGACAAATGGGCCAAGAACAAATGACCTGGCCAACCGTGCGGGCCGGGCGCAGCTGCCCGGCCCCGCCGGACTGGGCCGTGCTCCAGCGGCAACTGTTCGACGCGCTGGACAAGGCATGGCGGGTGTTCTCCGACCGGTACACCGCTGCGGACGGGAGCCTGGTGTTCTCCGGCCGGCTCGGCGAGCCGCCGGACGACCGGGACGGGGTGGACGACTTCTACGAGCCGTTCTTCAACTGGCCGCTGCTGTACCTGCTCGGCGGGGGCGACGACCTGCTCGCCGCCGCCAAGCGGCACTGGTCCGGGGTCAGCCGGCAGCTGACCGAGCTGGGCATGATGCGCGACGGGCACGACCGCGGGTACGACTGGTTCCACCAGGGCGAGGGACTGCTGTTCTTCTACCACCTCTGCCTGGCCGACCCCGACGACGCGGACCTGCGCGCGCAGGCGGTGCGCTCCGCCGAGCTGTACCTCGGCGGAGCGCCCGGCAACTACGATCCGGTCGCCAACCTCATCACCGCCCCGCACAACGGATCGGACGGCCCGCGCCGGGGCCTGACCGGCGGCCGGCCGGTCTTCCCGTGGAGTCCGGTGTTTGTCTACTATGGACTGCCGCTGGACTGGCTGCCCGGGATCACCGGCTACGACCAGTTGCTCGCCGACCCGGAGCTGAGCAGGCGGATGGGTCGGGAGATGCGCGACCGGATGGGGCGCGGCGACACCGCGGTCAATCTGGCCGCCACCAGCCTGATGGCCAACGCGTACCTGATGACCGGACGGCCGGAGTTCCGGGACTGGGTGCTGCGCTACGCCGGTGGGTGGCTTGCGCGCACCCGGGCGGCCGGCGGCGTCCTGCCGGACAATGTCGGGCTCTCCGGAACCGTGGGGGAGTACCTGGGTGGCCGCTGGTACGGCGGGCACTACGGCTGGGCCTGGCCGCACGGCCTGCACAGCGTCGGTGCCGCCGCGATCGTGGCGGCGTGCAACGCGGTGCTGGTCGGCGGCGACGACGGGTACCTCGACCTGGGCAGGGCGCCGCTGGAGATGACGATGGCGCGGCTGCGCTTCGCGCCCGACGGCACCGCCATGGTGCCGTACAAGCACAACGACGGCGGCTGGTTCGTCGAGAAGCCCATGCAGATGGCGCTGCCCACCGCGCTGTGGCAGATCGCGCAGGCCCGGCCCGACGCCGACCGGCTGACCCGGCTGGGTGGCCCGGCCGGGCCCGGCTGGCGCGACGTGGAACCGGTGCGCTCCAAGGAGGAGGCCGGGCACGAACGTCCCTGGCTGGCCTACCTGTCCGGGCACAACCCGGACTATCCCGAGCGGACGCTGCGGGTGGCGCTGGACCTGGTGGCGCAGCGGATGGCCAGGATCGAGGCCGATCCGACCGACCGGCACGCCGGACCGTCCACAGCGGACATTCACCACTGGCAGGACCACAACCCGGTGCTGACCGAGGCACTGAGCCAGCTCAGCTGCGGGGCGCCGCAGCCGCTGTACAACGGCGGGCTGTGGCACGCCCGGCTGCGTTACCACGATCCGTCGCGCGACCGCCCCGGGCTGCCGCCCGAGGTGGCCGCCCTGGTCGAGCGGATCGAGCCGGACTCCGTGACGCTCCGGCTGGTCAACCTGGACCCGGCGCGGCCCCGCCGGGTACTCGTTCAGGCCGGCGCGTACGGCGAACACACCATCGGCGTGGCCCGCGCCGACGGGTCGGCCGAACCGGTACCGGTCGGCGGCCCGTTGCTGGAGGTGGCGCTGGATCCCGCCACCGAGGCGACGCTCCACCTGTCCCTGTCCCTTCGCGATCGAGTTCCCCGCGCCACCACGCCGAGGAGAGCATCGTGTACCGAAGAAGAGTCGCGACCGCCGTCCTGACCGTCCTGTCCCCGGCACCGACCCCGGATACGCCGACCCGGCCGACCGCGACTTCCGGCTCGCCGCAGGCTCGCCGGCCCGCAACGCCGGCGCGTACCTCCCCGGCGTCACCATCAACTACACCGACCCGAAGCCGTCCATCGGCGCGTACCAGTACGGTGCGCCGTTCTGGTCGGCCGGTGCCCCGGGCGGCGGTTTCGTGACCGACGACGGCGGGACGTACCGGATCGTCACCACCGGATACAACATCTGGAGCGCGGCGGACGGCGGCACCTTCCTGCACAGCGACCTGTCCGGCGCCACCAACGTGACGGTCACCGCCACCATCGAAACCAAGACCGCGCCGCCGTCCGGCGTCGGCCTGATGGTCCGCGACGGCGACTCGCCCAGTGCCAAGGAGGTCAGCTTCCGGGCGCAGGACGACGGGCTGCGCTTCGTGTTCCGCAACGACCAGTTCCCGAACACCTCGTACCTGGCCACCGCCAAGCCGGTGCTCGCGGTGCCGGTCACGCTCAAGCTCGTCAAGCAGGGCAACACGTTCACCGGCTACTACCTGTCCGGGCCGGCGATCGGTCCGGGGCGGCCACCCGGCCGCCCCGGCCAACCGTTGCGCCGCACCACGGTCTGCCGCGGGTCTGCGCGTCAGGAGACCAGCCAGACCCGCCACATGGCGGCCGGGTCCGACAGCGGATCCCCGTGTACGAGCACGAAGTCCGCCGGCCCGCCCTCCCGGATCACGCCCGCCTCCGGCTCGCCCAGCAGCGTGCCGCCGTTGCGGGTGGCGGCCGCCAGCGCCTGCCACGGCTGGAGCCCGGCGGTCACCAGGCACTCGATCTCCCACGCCAGCTGGTTGGCGCGCAGCGAACCGCCGCCGAAGTCCGTACCAGCCGCGATGAGCACGCCCGCCCGCGCGGCCAGCCGCACGCTCTCGTGCGCCCATTCCCGCCGCGCGGCAAGTGCCGCGCGACCGGACGGCTCGGCGAAACGGGGCAGGGTGGTGGTCTGCCCGAAGGACCGCCAGGATTCCAGCACCGCGAGCGTGGAGACCATCGCCACCCCGCCCTCGGCCATCTCCCGCACCACCTCGGCGTCGAGCTGGAAGCCGTGCTCCAGGCAGTCGACGCCGGCCCGCACCCCGTTCCGGGCGCCGGCCAGCTGGCCGGAGTGGGCGGTGACCCGCGCGCCGCGCCGGTGCGCCGCGTCCACCGCCGCCCGCACCTCGTCCACGGTGAACGGGGCGGTGTCCCGGTCCGGGCCGTCGAGGTACAGCTTCACGAAGTCGGCGCCGTCGTCGAGCTGCCGGGTCACCGCGGCCACCAGCCCGTCGCCGTCGGCCACCTCGACGCCGAGCCCGTGCGGCAGGCTCCCCACGCGGGTGACCCAGGAGCCCGCCGCGCGCACGTACGGGTACTCGCGGTGACCGGCCCAGCGGTCACGCAGTCCGAGGGTCAGTGCCCGGGTGCGCCCGTCGCTCGGATCGGTCCTCGTCGGCGCACCCACGTCGCGGGCCCACCGCACGCCCGCGGCCCGCTGCAGGCGCGCGTTGTCCTCGGCGACCCGCAGCAGCCGGTCGGTCGGGTCGAACCCGCGGTCGATCCAGTGCGCCCCGCCGGGCAGGGTGAGGTGGCTGTGGCTGTCCACCAGGCCCGGCACGATGGTGGCGCCCGAGGCGTCGATGACCTCGACGTCGGGGCCGGGATCCGGCTCGTCGTCGGCCGGGCGGATCCACTCGATCCGGTGGTCGTCCACGAGCAGGCTCACCCCGACCCGCAGTTGTGGACCGGTGCCGTCGGCGAGAGCCGCGTCGCGATAGAGAACACGTGCCATGGCCGACACTATGTCAGGTCAGAACCTCCGGGCGAACGGCGCGGGTCTGCGCATCCTTATCAGCAACAGCAGCGGTACCAGCACGTAGGCCAGATTGAACGCCAGGAACTTGGCCGGGTTGTGGGTGCGCCAGGCCGGTTCGCCGAAGAACTCGACGCCGAACACCACGATGCCGGTGAGCGACACGATCATCGTCGCGTAGATGACCGACGGCAGCTGGATCCAGTTCTTGCCGGTCAGCAGCGAGAAGACCAGCACCACGTAGAACGGCATGTACCCGAACGCCGACAGTCCGGTGACGATGCGCATCCACGTCGGCGGGTGCATGAACAGCGGGTCGGCGTCGTGCGCGTACCAGTAGTTGGAGTTCACGAAGAAGTTGCTGGACGGGTGCGAGAAGTTGACGCCGACGGTCGGCAGCAGGTCGCTGATGACGGACGTCACCGTGAACGCCGCGAACACAACCGCGAAGAAGATGTCGACCCTGCGATCGCGCAGCGCGAGATTGGCCGGGGAGGGGTCCGTCATGTTGGGCGATCTTACTCAGTATCGGCGGGCGGCAACGTGTCCCATTCCAACGCGGTGACAGGCCACGGCCCGCCCGGGGGCGCCGGAGCCAGCCAATCGATCTCGACCCGCTTCGGCCGGCGGGGGTCCACCCTGACCGGAATCACGTTGCCCGGCTGAAGGCGGGCCAGTTGGATCAGGTCCATCGCCGTGCGCAGGGTCACCCGGTAGAGCGGCCGGCCCGGGACGCTCACGCTCGCTCCGATGACCACCAACGGTTGGCGGTGGGCGGTGACTGCGCTGTGCCGGAGCGACTGGACCCTGGCCGTACCCGACAGGCCCCCGCGCCGGACGCGGCGGGCCCGGGATCTCCCGCGCACGACGGACAGGCCGACCAGCAGCAGAACGGTCCCCATGACGGTGAACAGAATGCCCAACTCCTGGTCGGCCAACCGACAGCGGCTTCCCGCCCGCCGCCCCGAGCGACCCCTGTGACAGGCTGTCGACGTGGCGCGGGCGGCACCCGGCGTCGCGGTCGGGTCGTCAAGCGGTCGGGCCGTGAAGCGGGCGGGTGGTCGAGCGGTCGGGTCGTCGAGCGAGCGGGAGGTCCGATGCGGGTACTGGTCACCGGCGGCCTGGGCTTTGTCGGGCGGGCCGTCGCCACGGAGTTGGTCGGCGCCGGGCACCGGGTCGACGTGCTCACCCGGGGCGCGACCGGGACGAAGCCACCGGCGGGGGCCGATCCGGTCGAAGCGGACGTGCGGGACCGGGTCCGGATCGCCGAGGTGGTGGCGCGCGGGCGGTACGACGGGATCTGCCACCTCGCCGCGCTGACCCGGGGACGCGATTCGGTGGCGGATCCGCTCACGTACTACGACGTCAACGTGGGCGGCACCCTCAACCTGCTGCTCGCGGCCCGGGCGGCCGGCCCGGTGCGGTTCGTGTTCGCCTCCACCAGCATCGTGTACGGGTCCCGGCGCACCGGAGCACTTCAAGAGGACCTGCCGCCGGCGCCGGAGAACCCGTACGGCGCCTCGAAGGTGGCGGCCGAGCAGCTGGTCGGGTACCACGCGGCGACGGGCGATATCTCCGCCGCCACGCTGCGCTGCTTCAACGTCGCCGGCGCGGTCGACGGGTACCCGGACGCCGACCCGACCCGCATCATCCCCAACGTGCTGCGCGCCATCCGGGGCGAGCTTCCACACGTGACGGTCAACGGCGACGGCTCGGCGGTACGGGAGTTCACCCACGTGCTCGACGTGGCCGCCGCGTTCCGGCTGGCGCTCGAATCCACCGCAACGGCCGGGCCCGGGGCGCCGGTGTACAACGTGGGCACCGGCCGGGGCGTGAGCGTCGCAGAGATCATCGCCGCGGCCGAAAGCGTTACCGGCAAACGGGTTCCGGTGCGGCACCTGCCGCCGAGGCAGGAGCCGCACACGTTGATCTGCGACCCGCGCCGGATCGCCGGCGAACTCGGCTGGCGCGCGCAGCGCTCCGACCTCCCGGACATCATCCGCGGCGCCTGGGAAGCGACCGGCTGACCCACCGGCCGCTCGCCGCCCGGCGCCTCTCGCATCGAGCACGCGGGCGGGAGCGCGTTCAGCGGCGCATGCTCCTGGTCGGATTTCCGGTGGCGAGGATCGCCGAGGTGAGCGCGTCGACCGCGCCCGGCGCCGCGCGCGGGTTGGTCAGCAGCACGAGGTCGATTTCGCTGAGGGTCGGCAGCGCCGCGCTGACCGGCAGCTCGACCAGGTCCTCCGGCACCAGGCTGCGCGCGAAGATGGCGATACCCAGCCCCGCCCGCACCGCCGCGAGCACCCCGTTGACCCCCTGCACCGTGCAGGTGACGCGGTAGCTGATGCCGGCGTCCTCCAACGCCTGCACCCCGGTGGAGCGGCTCAGGCTCGGCGCCCGGTACACGATCAGTGGCACGGGCCGGTCCTGCCCCATCCGGGTGCCCTCGATGCCGGCCCAGACCAGCCGGTCGCGACGCACCAGGCGGCCCTGTCCCTCGCCCGGGCTGTCCTTGACGAACGCGACATCGAGATGCCCCGTCTCCACCCGGCGCCGCAGCGTGATGCTCTGCGAGACGGTCAGCTCCAGCACGATGCGCGGGTACAGCTGGCGGAAGTCGCGCAGGATCCTCGGCACCGAGGTGAGCGCCAGGTCGTCGGTGACGCCGAAGCGCAGCCGGCCGCTCAGGTCGGAGCCGGTGAAGTAGCCCATCGCAGGCTCGTACGCGGCGAGAATCGAACGGGCGAAACCGGCCATCACCTCACCGTCGGCGGTCAGCGCGACGGTGCGTGTGTCGCGGATGAACAGCGGCCGGCCCACCGCCTGTTCGAGCTTGCGGACGTGCTGGCTGACGGTCGGTTGGCGGATGCCCAGCGACGTGGCGGCCTGAGTGAAGCTGAGCGACCGGGCCACCGCCAGGAACGTGCGCAGCAGTTCGGGGTCGTACACCGCTCGTCCCTTCTTATTGCGATCCGCTATCACAGTAATATGATCAATTCGCTTTAGGAATGCCCTGGGCGCGGCCAGGATGAGAGGCGCAGGCAACAACCCTAGGTTTGGACGACCGTTGAGTAGTGCGCCGATCAGCGCCCAAGACTCCTGTTCCTCCGACTTTCCATCCACCCCGCACCGCCCCGCCGCGGCGAGTCTCGCGTCGACCTTCGCGTCGCTGTCGGTGCCCAATTTCCGGCGCTTCGCCTCCGGGCAGATCGTCGCCAACACCGGCGGCTGGGTGCAGCGCATCGCCCAGGACTGGCTGGTCCTGACCATCACCGGCAGCGCCACCGCGGTCGGCGTCACCACCGCCCTGCAGTTCCTGCCGACGCTGCTGTTCGGCCTGGTCGGCGGGATGGTCGCCGACCGCTATCCGAAGCGCCGCATTCTGCTCTGTACCCAGTTGGGCATGGCGCTGATGGCGGCGGTGCTGGCCAGCCTGACCCTCAGCGGTCAGGTGCGCGCCTGGCACGTGTACGCCGTGGCGGCCGGCCTCGGCCTGCTGACCGCCCTCGACAACCCCACCCGCCAGTCGTTCGTCAACGAGATGGTGGGCCCGGAGCACCTGCGCAACGCCATCAGCATCAACTCGTCCATCTTCCAGGCCGCCGCGCTCATCGGCCCGGCCATCAGCGGGGTGCTCATCCACGCGGTCGGCCCCGGGTACGCCTTCACCGTCAACGCCCTCGCGTACGCCGGCCCCATCACCGCCCTGCTGCTGCTGCGCGGCGACGCGCTCGCCACGCGCCCGGCCGCCGCGGCGGCACCCGGCCGGCTCGGCGACGGACTGCGCTACCTGGCCGCCCGCCCGCACATGCTGTGGCCGACCGTCCTGGTGGGCGTCTTCGGTCTGTTCACCATCAACCTGCCGGTGACCCTGGCCGCCTACGCGAGGTCGGTGTACCACTCGGGTCCGGGCGGGTACGGGCTGCTCAGCTCGGTGGTGGCGGTCGGCTCGCTGGCCGGTTGCCTGGTCTCGGCGCGGCGCTCACGCACCCGGCTGCGTGGCCTGGTCGCCATCGGCCTGGCGCTGGCGGCGGCGGAGATGCTCGCCGCTTCGGCGCCCAACGAGTGGAGCTACTGCCTGGTCCTGACGGTGGTCGGCGCGACCACGCTGCTCATGCAGACCTCCGCCAACTCGATGGTGCAGCTCGCGGCCGACGACGCGGTACGCGGCCGGGTCATGGGCGTGTACCTGCTGGTCTTCTTCGGCA
Source organism: Rugosimonospora acidiphila (assembly GCF_039543385.1). Taxonomy (NCBI): domain Bacteria; kingdom Bacillati; phylum Actinomycetota; class Actinomycetes; order Micromonosporales; family Micromonosporaceae; genus Rugosimonospora; species Rugosimonospora acidiphila. The sequence goes on along the minus strand of NZ_BAABJQ010000014.1, from coordinate 119,419 downwards.
GCGGGTCGCTCGGCGGCCCGCTGGTGGGCGGCATCGACCAGCACCTCGGGCCCCGGATCGGCATGCTGCTGGCCGGCGCGGCACCGGCGCTGGCGACCGTGGCCGTCGCGGTCAAGCTGGCGCGCGAGGGCCGGCTGTCGGCGAGCGCGGCGTGATCCGGCCGGGCCGGCCCCGTTCGCATCCGGGGCCGGCCCGGTCGCGAAATCGGGGCCGGGCCGACCGCGTGCTCAGAGCCGGTCCGGCTTCGTGGGGGTGAGTAGCCCCTGGTTGAACGCCACGGCCACGGCCGCCGCCCGGTCGCCGACGCCGAGCTTGCCGTAGATGTTGAGCAGGTGGGATTTGACGGTGGACTCGCTGATGAACAGCCGGGCGGCCACCTCCCGGTTGGTGCTGCCGGCCGCCACCAACTCCAGCACGTTGAGTTCCCGCTGGGACAGCGGCCCCGCCCCGGGTGCGCGTACCCGGCTCATCAGGCGGGCCGCCACCGACGGCGCGAGTACCGCCTCGCCGCCTGCCGCCGCCCGGACCGCCCGCAGCAGTTCGTCGCGCGGAGCGTCCTTGAGCAGGTACCCGGTGGCCCCCGCCTCGATCGCGGGCAGCACATAGCTGTCGGTGTCGTACGTGGTCAGCACCAGTACCCGAGCGCTGCTGCCCGACCGGGCCAGCTCGGTGATCGCGGCCACCCCGTCCATGCCGGGCATCCGCAGGTCCATCAGGATCACGTCGGGTCGCAGCGCCCGGGCGAGCCGGACCGCCTCGGCGCCGTCGGCGGCCTCGCCGAGCACCTCGAAGTCCGGGTCGGCGGCGAACATGCCGCTCAGCCCGTCCCTGACCACCGGGTGGTCGTCCGCGATGAGCAGTCGGATCGGTGCCGCGCCATTGGTGCCGGCAGCGCCACTGGTGCCGGTGGTGGCGCTCATCCCCGTACCCCCGCCGGGACCCTGGCCGCGTCGGGCGCGGCCGGACACTCGTCCGGGATGCGGGCCGAGATCGCGGTGCCGGCGCCCGGCTCCGACTCGACCTGCACGGTGCCGGACAGGGCCTCGATCCGTTGCCGCATGGCGACCAGGCCGAACCCGGACCCCGGTCCGCCGCCGGCCCGGCGGCCGGCGCCCGCGTCACCGCCCAGCCCGTTCACCCCGTCCAGCCCGTCCCGCCCATCCGGGTCGAAGCCCGTGCCGTCGTCGCGCACGTCCAGCGCCACCTCGTGCTCCAGGTAGGACAGGGTCACCCCGACCCTGGTCGCCCCCGCGTGCTTGGCCACGTTGGCCAGCGCCTCCTGTGCCGCGCGCAGCAGCGCGACCTCGGCCTCCGGCGGCATCGGTCGCACCGTGCCGGTCGTGGCGACCTGAACCGGCACGCCCTGCCGCGCCGACCAGCGCTCGGCGACGCCGGACACCGCCTCGCTGAGCCGGGCCGTCTCCAGCGGCTCGGGGCGCAGCTCGTGCACCGAGCGCCGGGCCTCCGACAGGCTCTCCCTGGCCAGCGCGGTCGCGGCCGCGAGGTGCCGGCGCCAGCCGGTCGGGTCCTCGCTGGCCTGCTCGGCCGCCTGCAGTTGGGTAACGATGCCGGTCAGCCCCTGAGCCAGGGTGTCGTGGATCTCCCGCGCCATGCGCTGCCGCTCGTCGAGGACGCCGGCCTCCCTGGCCTGGGCCATCAGCTGCTGCTGGAGGCCGGCGTTCTCGGCCAGCGCCGCCTCCAGCCGGCGGTTCGCCTCGCTGACCTCCCGCAGGGCCTGCTCGCGCTGGTCGTTGTGCCGGTCGTGCCGCCGACCGAGCCAGGCCAGGCCGCACATCGGGATCGCGTTGACGACGATCACGGCGAGGTAGGCGAACACCCCGGCCAGCGTCGTCTTGGGCTCACCGGACGCCTGCGCGGTACCCGCGATGGCCGCCACCGCGGCGACGCCGACCACCTCCCACGGCCACGGCAGCACACTGAACGCGTACAGGTAGCAGGCGGGCGTGAAGACCCCGAACCAGGGATCGCGGAGCACCAGCACAGCGGTGATCACGAGCAGCCCGGCCAGGAACACGGCCATCAGCCACGGGCGCTGCTGCCAGGCGGGGTGCAGGGTGTACATCCACAGCATCCACGCCGCCGCCAGCGCGCACAGGGCAAGATCGATGATCATAGAGCCCGGGGCGGAGATCTTCACGGCCACCGTGAACGCGGCCAGGATCGCCAGCAGCGCGTACGGCACGGGACGCACCCGCCGCTCCCAGACCCGCTCGAAGACCCGATCCGGACTGGCGGTGGCCGCCGTCACGCCCATGTCTCTACTCCCACCGGAACAATTTAGCCGCGGCCAGCCCAAACACCACCGCGTACGCAGCCATGGTCCCCAATTGCAGCGGGTGTGGCCAGTGCCCCTGGGCCGAGTCCTGCAGCGCCTGCACCGCCGCGCCCAGCGGGGCGGCGTGGCTGATGTGCTGCAACACCCGGGGCATCTGCGCGATGGGCAGCCACAGGCCGGCGAAGAACATCATCGGGAAGAACAGCAGCGTGCCGATCGCCTGGGCGGCCTTGCCGGTGGGCGCCAGCGCGGCGACGAAGAGGCCGACGGCCATCAGCGCGGCCACGGCCAGCAACGTCGCGACCACGAACCCACCGAACTGCTTGGGCAGGGCCACGCCGTACCCGAGCCGGGCCACCGCGAGGAGCACAGCCACCGTGACCACCACCGTTCCGAGGCTGACGCACAACTGGGCGATCAGGACCCGGCCCGGCCCCACCGGCGTGGTGCGCAGCCGGCGCAGGATGCCCCGCTCCCGGTAGCCGGCGAGCACGATCGGCAGGGAGACCAGGGAGAGCATGGTCACCACGAACGCGACCAGCACCGGTACGTAGACGTCCAGTTCGGTAAGGCCGCCGAGGTCGGCGCTCGGGCGCCTGAACGACGGAATGCTGCCGAAGATGACCAGAAGGAGCAGCGGGAACCCCACGCCCCAGACGGGGCCGATCCTCTCCCGCAGGTACAGCTTGAATTCGGTGAGAACCATTCGCCGCAGCGCGGACGCCTTGGCGGTTGCGGGCGCGGGCGCGGTGGTGACTGACATGACGGGTACTCCCTAGTTCTTCGAATCCGAGTGCTTCGCGGTGAGCTCGACGAAGGCGTCCTCCAGGCTGGCCTGCTCGACGCGCAGCTGCTGGGCGACGACTCCCCGGCGGGCCAGCAGCGAGGTGACCGCGCCCAGCGCGTTGCTGTTGCCGGTGATCAGCACCAGGTCGCCTCGGTGGGTGACCTCGGTCACGTCGGGCAGGTCCGCCAGCAGCCGGTCGTCCACCGGGGCCGACGGGCGGAACTGGATGCGCTGCTGCACCTGGGCCCGTTCGGCGAGCGCGGCCGGGCTGTCCACCGTCACGACGCGGCCCGCGTCGATCAGCGCCAGCCGGTCGCAGAGCCGCTCGGCCTCCTCCATGAAGTGGGTGACCAGCACGATCGTGACGCCGCGGGAGCGCACGTCCTCGATCAGGGCCCAGGTGTCGCGCCGGGCCTGCGGGTCCAGCCCGGTGGTCAGCTCGTCGAGCACGGCCACCCGCGGGCCGCCGACCAGGGCCAGGGCGATGGACAGCCGCTGCTTCTGGCCGCCGGACAGCTTCCCGAACCGGGTATCGGCCTTGTCCGCCAGCCCGAGCGTGTCCATCAGCGCCCGCCAGTCGGTCGGGTCGCGGTAGAACGAGCTGTACAGCTCGAGCGCCTCCGCGACCCGCAGCCGGTCGGGCAGCTGGCTGTCCTGAAGCTGGACGCCGACCCGCTGGGTCAGCTCGGCGCGGTCCCGCTGGGGATCGAGGCCGAGCACGCTGATCTCGCCCCGGTCGCGGTTGCGCAGCCCCTCGATGCACTCCACGGTGGTGGTCTTGCCCGCGCCGTTGGGACCGAGAATCCCGAAGATCTCGCCCTCCTGTACGGCGAAGGAGACATCGTCGACCGCCACGGTGTCTCCGTAGCGCTTGTGCAGGTTCCGCACCTCGATCACTGGTGGCATTTGCGTCCCTTCGGCCTCGCCTGTCGCGTGTACGCCGTCCGGGGTGCGCGCGCCACGACTCGACTGGGGCGCGCCTACCGGACGTACCCAATCTCGCAATCCGGGGCCGTCGCGCGCATCGGCCGGCCTACGGGTCCGGCGGCTGAGCCTCGCGGTGGATCGGATGGTGGAGGCGATCCACCGATCGGTGGATAACCCGCCCCGGTGGCGCCGTCCGCGTCACCGTGCCGGGGTGGTGTGGTGACGCGCGGTCAGCGCGCCCGGTGCGGGGCGCTCAGGTGGCTCCGTGCCGGGCCCGCAGCCCGGGATCCGCCGGCGTGCCGGCGTGACGCGACGGCGATATGGTAGTAACGTATCTACCGTCAAGTTTATTTGTGCGTCACCCGCTAACGGAAGCCGTGAGGCGTCCGGCATGAACGACATGCGTCTATATAATGCGCCTACTCCCGGTGAGCCGGTGGGTGGCGCGCACGCGCCGAGGAGGGATCAATCCATGAACGCGTACACCCTGGCGTGGGGTCACGATGAACGCGACCCCAGCGGGCAGCACACCGTCGCGGTGCGCACCATCGCCGAGCTGGACGACGCCCTCGACCGGCTGGCCGCGGACGGTGCGGTACGCCTGATCGACGTGTACGAGGGCCGGTGGGCCGAGGGCGAGCCGGAGCCGCCGTACGGGTTCCAGCTCGTCTGGGGGCATCCCGAACGCGCCGCCCTGACCTGGCTGGGCGGCGATTCCGCCATCGCGGTCGACCCCTCGCTGCCGCACTGGCCCGAGGTGATCCGGGACGACCAGGACGAGTCCTCGCCCCGCTACACCCGGATCGCGCCGAGGCAGGCGCGGGCGGCCGTCCGTCAGTATGTCCAGACTGGACGGCGGCCCACCAACGTGCTCTGGGAGCAGCGTTAGCGGGGCCGGGATCAGGCGAGGACCGACCCGACCTCCGCGCCGGAGTAGGCCCGCCACTGCGCGGCGTAGGCGCCGTCCCGGGCCAGCAGTTCGGTGTGCGAGCCGGACTCCACCACCTGCCCGTGGGCGAGCACCACTATCCGGTCGGCGCGTGCCGCGGTCGTCAGCCGGTGCGCCACCACTATCGTGGTGCGCCGCCGGGCGAGCCGGTCCAGCGCCCGGGTCACCTCCGCCTCGGTGGCCAGGTCGAGCGCCGCCGTCGCCTCGTCCATCAGCAGGATGTCCGGGTCCACCAGCTCCGCCCTGGCCAGCGCGATCAGTTGCCGCTGCCCGGCGGAGAGGTTGTGGCCCCGCTCGGCGACCCGGTGCCGATACCCGTCGGCCAGCGTCGAGATCATCCGGTGCGCGCCGACCGCCCGCGCCGCGGCCTCCACCTCGGCGTCGGTCGCGCCGGGCCGGCCGTAGGCGATGGCGTCGCGGATCGTCCCGCCGAACAGGTAGGCCTCCTGCGGGATCACGCCGATGCGGTGCCGGTACCCGGCGAGGTCGAACTCCCGCACGTCGGTCCCGTCCACCCGCAGTGCGCCGCTCGTCGCGTCGTAGAACCGGCTGATCAGCTTGACCACGGTGGACTTCCCGGCGCCGGTCTGCCCGACCAGGGCGACGGTCTCGCCCGGCTCGACGGCGACGTCCACACCGGACAGTGCCTCGGGTCCGCCGCCGCGGTAGGCGAACCGGACCGCGTCCAGCCGGATCGCGCCCCGCAGCCGGCCCGGCACCGGCACCGGGTGCGATGCCGCCGGCGTGGAGGTGGGGGTGCGCAGCAGGTCCCGGACCCGCCGCAGACCCACGGACGCCTGCTGGTAGCCGTCGAACACCTGGGACAGCTGCTGCACCGGGGCGAAGAACATGTCGATGTAGAGCAGGTACGCGATGAGCGCACCGGCGGACAGCGTCCCGGCGCGTACCAGCGGGCCGCCCGCGACCATCACCAGCGCCGCCGCCACGCTGGACAGGAACTGCACGAACGGGAAGTACATCGCGATGTAGCGCTGCGCCCGGGCGCGCGAGACGCGGTAGTCGTCGCTGCGCCGGGCGAACCGTCGCCGGTTGTGCTCCTCCCTGCGGTACGCCTGGGTGATGCGCATGCCCGCGACGTTCTCCTGCAGGTCGGCGTTGACGATGCCGACCTTTTCCCGGGCGTCCAGGTAGGCCCGCGACGACTTCGACCGGAACACCAGGGTCGCGACCACCATGAACGGCAGCGTGGCCACCATGACCAGCCCGAGTTCGACGTTGATGACCAGCAGCGCCACCAGGATGCCCAGGAACGTCAGCACGCTGACCGCGGCCTGGGTCAGCCCGGTCTGCAGGAAGCTGGAGAACGCGTCGATGTCGGTCGTCATCCGGGTCATGATGCGCCCGGACAGCTCCCGCTCGTAGTAGTCCAGCCCGAGCCGCTGCAGGTGGGCGAAGGTCTTCACCCGCAGCGTGTAGAGCAGCCGCTCGCCGGTGCGCCCGGTCAGCCAGGTCTGCACCACGCTGACGAACCAATCCGCGATCACAACTGCCAGACCGATAGCCGATACCGTGAGGATGACCGCGAGCGAACCCCGCTGGACCCCGCTGTCCACGCCGGTGCGGGTCAGCACCGGGAGTACGAGCGTGGCCAACGCGTCCAGGGCCACCAGGATCATCGCCAGCGCGAACGGCAGCGCCATCGGGCGCACCAGCCGCGACAGGGTGAAGTGCGCGTCGCCGCGGCGAGCGGCCGACTCGTCGACCGTGGGCACGTCCCGGGCCGGCGGCAGGGCGGCGATCCGCGCGGCCAGTGCCCCGTCGGCCGGCAGCCCCGCCATCGCGCTGGACATCAGCCCGTTCGCGCCCTGCCGCCCGCTGGTCCGCCCCATCCGGCCTATCGCCGCCACGCTGACCGCGCCCGCGCGGGCGGCCGATGACGCCTCGCCGAACCCGGGGACGGCCGCCGGCTCCTCCACCGGCGGCCAGAGGGCGAGCGTGAGACCGCCCGAGCGGGTCGGGTCGACCTCCTCCGGCACCGGCAGGTCCCCGGCGTCGATGCCCTCCGCGTCCGCACCGGGACCCGAGACCAGCAGCCGGTACGCGGCGCACCGGCCGATCAGCTCCTCGTGGGTACCCACGTCGGCCACCCGGCCGGCCTCCAGCACCGCTATCCGGTCGGCCAGCGCCAGCGTCGAGCGGCGGTGCGCGATCAGCAGCGTGGTCCGGCCGCGCATCACGCTGCGCAGGGTGGCGTGGATGGCCGCCTCGACCCGCGCGTCCACCGCCGAGGTCGCGTCGTCCAGCAACAGCAGCCGGGGATCGGTCAGCAGCGCCCGGGCCAGCGCCACCCGTTGCCGCTGGCCGCCGGAGAGGGTGAGCCCCTGCTCGCCCACGACCGTGTCGTACCCGTCGGGCAGCGCCGCGATGAACTCGTGCGCCTCCGCCGCCCGTGCGGCGGCCTCCACCTCCTCGTGCGTCGCCTCGGGGCGGCCGAAGGCGATGTTCGCGCGCACCGATTCGGAGAACAGGAAGCTGGTCTCCGCGACCAGGCCGATGCCGGCGCGCAGCGAGTCGAGCGTCAGGGTGCGCACGTCGTGCCCGCCGACGCGCACCGCACCGGCGGACGGATCGTAAAAGCGGGGCAGCAACAGCGAGATGGTGGACTTGCCCGATCCCGCGGCGCCGATGACCGCCATCGTCTCGCCCGCCCGGACGTTGAGCGACAGGCCGCGCAGCACCGGCTGCGAGGGCAGGTACCCGAACGTCACCTCGTCGAACTCGATGCCGGGTGCGTCGGTGGCGTCCAGCGCCACCGCGTCGGGGGCCTCGGCGATGACCGGTCGGGAGTCGATGACCTCGAAGACCCGCACCACGCTGGCCCGCGCCTGCTGGGCGACGGTGAGCAGGTTCGACAGCTGGCGTACCGGCCCGACCAACTGTGCGAGGTACGCGGAGAAGGCGAGGAACGTGCCCAGGGTGATGCTGCCGTGCAGGGTCAGCCAGCCGCCCAGGGCCAGCACACCCACCTGGCCCAGCGCGGGCACGGCCTGCAGGCTCGGGTTGTACCGGCTGGTCAGCTTCACCATCCGCATCCGGGTCGCGAACAGCAATCGGCTGGCCGCGGAGAGCTTGTCGAGCTCCTGTTCCTCCTGGCCGAAGCCCTTAACCACGCGCACCCCGTTGATCGCGTCGTCGACGACCCCCGCGACCGCGCCCGCGTCCTGCTGCGCCACCCAGGTGGCCGCGAACAGTCGCCCACGGGCGAGCCTGGCGAGCACGTACACCGCGGGAGCCACCGCCACGGCGATGAGCGTGAGCACCGGCGACAGCACGACCATCGCGCCCAGCGACAGGATGAACAGCAGGCCGTTGCCGATCTGCACGGGCAGCGTCTGGAGCAGGCCCTGCACCATGGTGAGGTCGGAGGTCGCCCGGCCGATGATCTGACCGGTCTCCACCTGGTCCTGGCGGGCCCCGTCCATCCGGCTCAGCGCGTCGAAGATCCCATTGCGCAGGTCGTGCTGCACGTCCAGCGCCAGCTTGCCGCCGTAGTAGCGGCGCAGGTACGTGCCGGCGTAGACGACCGCGGCCACGAGCACCATCACCGCGGCCAGCGGCCAGATCGGCCGGCGGTGGGTGATTATCGCGTCGTCGATGATGGTGCGCTGCACCAGCGGGATCGTCGCGGTGGCGGCCATCCCGGCCAGCGCGCCGCCCAGGGCGAGCCCGACCTGACGGCGGTGGCGCAGGCAGTCCCCGGTCAGGCGCCGCAGCCAGCCCTGCGTGCCGGTCCGGGGCGGCGGCCCGGTCGAGCCGGCCGACGGCCGTGCCGCCGATTTCGTTTCCGCCGTTGGACTTGGTGGTGCCGCGGGGGATACGTCCACAGCCTATAAGTCTAGCTGTTAGTTCTTCATCCCTTGGCGGCGACGCCGGCCGGGCGCCGGCCGCGCCCCGGTGCGGCTACGGGTTCAGCGTGCGGCGCACGATCGCGCGGTGCTCGCTGGGACGGGCGATCTCGGCGAAGCCCGTGCGCAGGTACAGGGACAGCGGCCCCTGGAACAGCGTCGCCGAACTGGCCGGGCGCACCGTCGTGTCGATCGGGTACGCCTCGACGATCCGCGCGCCGTGCCGCCGGGCGAGGTCGACCGCCGCGTCGAGCAGCCGCGCGGCCACGCCCCGCCGCCGGTGCCCCACGCGCACCACGAAACAGCTGACCGACCACAGGCCGGGCTCGTCCACTGTCCCGCTCGCCGCCCGGGTGCGTGACAGCCGCGGGTAGTCGGCCCGGGGTGCCACCGCGCACCAGCCGACCGGGCGCCCCTGGTCGTACGCGAGCACGCCGTGCGGCACCGTGGCGGTGGTGACCTGGCGGTGCATGGCGGCGCGGTTGCTCTCCCGGTCGCCGTGGTCGTACGCCCGATCCTGCCGGTAATACTGGCACCAGCAGTGGGACGGGTCGCCCCGCTGCCCCATGAGCTCAGCCAGGTCGTCCCACCGCTCGGCGCTCGCGTCAACGATCGCCACCACGGATCAGCCCGCCTCTCGGGCGACGCTCTCCAGCTTGGCGCGGTGGGCCTCCCACGTCGCCCGGTCGCCCGGGGCCAGGTTGTCGTTGCCCTGGCGCAGGCCGGCCGCCCCGTCGATCAGCTCCCGGATGATGTCGGCGTGCCCCGCGTGCCGGTTGGTCTCCGCGATCACGTGCACCAGCACCAGGTGCAGGGTCACCTCCCGGCGGTCCTCGGGCCACCACGGCACCTGGCCGGTCGCGTCCAGCGCCAGCGCGTCGATCGTCGCGTCGCAGTGCGCCCACGCCCGGCGGTAGAGGTCGATGATCCACTCCCGCGACTCGTCGGCCGTCGCCCACAGGTCGGCGAGCGGGTCACTCTCCGACCACAGCAGCGGCTCGCCGAACGGCCGGCCGAAGGTGTCTCCGAAGTAGCCCAACTCGACGGTGGCCACGTGCTTGACCAGCCCGAGCAGGTTGGTGCCGGTCGGCGTCATCGGGCGGCGGGCGTCGTATTCCGAGAGCCCGTCGAGCTTCCACAGCATGGCCTCCCGGGCGGTCTTGAGGTAGCGGTGCAGGTGGGACTTGGCGTCGGGTGCGGTCATGTCCGGGGAGTGTAGGCAGGCCCCCCGACAATATCCGTCCGACTCTGGTATCTTAGGGCTCCTAAGTTTCTGATTAGGACATGAAAGGTCGACATGCCACGGCAGGGATTGACGAGCGAGCGGGTCTCGGCCGCCGCGGCCGAACTGGCGGACTCGGTCGGGCTGTCGCGAGTGACCGTCGCCGCCCTCGCCCGGACGTTCGGGGTCTCGGACGCCGCGCTCTACGCGCACGTCCGCAGCCGCGACGCGCTGATCGAGCAGGTAGCGGTGCGGGCGGCGGCCGCGTTCGCCGACGAACTGGCGCTCGCCGTGGCCGGTCGGGCCGGCCGGCAGGCCCTGGTCGGATTCGCCGGCGCCTGGCGCGCCTTCGCGACCTCGCACCCCGGGCAGTACGCCGCGACCCAGCTCGACCTGCCGGCCGAGGTCGGCACGAATTCGGCGGGGCACCTGCGCCTGATCGAGCTGAGCTACGCGACGCTTCGCGGGTACGGGCTGGACGAACCGGATCTGACCGACGCCATGCGCCTCGTGCGCAGCACCTTCCACGGGTTCGCGGCCCTCGAAACCGCGGGCGGTTTCGGGCATCCCCGCGACCTCGACGCGTCGTGGAGCCGCATCCTCGACGCGATCCACACCACCCTGAGCAACTGGCCTGAGGAACGGGAATGAACTCTTACGACAGCCACGATGACGACATCACGTCGGCGGACGGCACCCGCCTGGTGGTCCGGCGCGTGGGCGCCGGGGATCCGGTCGTCCTCGTGCACGGATCGGGCGGCGGGCTGCACTCCTGGGCCACGGTCGCGGACCGGCTGGCCGGCGACCACGAGGTGTGGATGCCGGCCAGGCGCGGGTACGGCCCCAGCGACGTGCCGCCCGGAGTCAAGTCGTTCAAGGACGAGGTCGGCGACCTGACCGCGGTCATCGACGCGGCGCGGAAGCGCTCGGGTGGGCCGGTGCATCTCGCCGGAGCCTCCTACGGGGCGACCCTGGCGCTGCACACCGCCGCGGCGGACCCACGCGACCTGCGCTCGCTGGCCGTCTTCGAGCCTCCGCTGTTCGCGGCCGGCCCGGAGATCGGGCCCAAGCTCGACCGGTACCGTGCCGCCTTCGAACGCAACGACGCCGGGGCGATGGCGGCGACGTTGAACGAGGTGACTCGGGTGCCGCCGGAGATCGTCGCCGGCTTCGCCGCGGCGGCGGGCGACCGGAAGCCCGACCCGGTCGAGGCGCGGCGCGCGGCGATCGGCTGGCTGCACGATCTCGAGGCGCTCGCCGGGGACGGCACGGACGTCGCCCGCTGGTCCTCGATCGCAGTGCCGACCCTGGTCATGGGCGGCGCCGACACCTGGCAGCCGATGCCCACCACGATGAGCGCGCTCGCGGCGACGATTCCGGGGGCGCGCCGGGTCGCCTGGCCGGGCCAGTCGCACTTCGTGACCATGACGGCACCCGCCCTGGTCGCCGACGCCCTGCGCCGGTTCTTCGCCGAGGTCTCCAGGTAGCTACGTGGAGGTCAGATTGCGACCGGGTGGCTCGGCTCGTAGAGGCCGAGCTCGCCGCCGCCGGGCAGCCGCAGGGCGGTGCGCAGCCCCCACCGCTCCGCGGTGACCGGGATCGTGAACTCGACGCCCTTCGCCGACAGCTCGGCCACGGTCGCCGCGACGTCGTCGCACATCAGAAACAGTTCGTGGGCCGGCTCGCCGTCGGTCGGGTGCACGGCGACCTCGGCCGGCGGCAGCCCGAAGATGAGCCAGCCGTGACCGGCGTCGACGTGGTGAAAGCCGAGGGTGTCCCGAAGAAAGGCGCGGTCCGCCTCGGGGTCGCGACTGTAAATGATCATATGAGCGCCATTGATCATACGGGGATCATAGCGACGCGGCGGGCGGTGCGGGTCAACTGCGGGGACCGCCACCACCACAGGCCCGGACGCGGGTACGGCAGCGGCGTGGGCGGTGCCTGGGGCAACTGCCGGGTGCCCACTCCCGCGACGGCTACCGACCCGACCTCGATGAGATCATTGCGCGGTGTGATGGTGCGGACGTGAGCGTGTCCCAGGCCGCCATCGCGCAGGTGATGACCGATTCCAGCTCGGCGCGGTCGGCGCCGTCGCGGGCCTGTATCGACAGGCCCTGCACCACGGTGGTGTAGTAGCGGGCGATCGCATCGAGGCCGGCCGCCGGCGCGGTGAGGTCGCCATCGGTGACCCCGCGGGCGAGCCGGTCCTTGACGGTGGCGAACATGTCGCGCCGCAGATCGGCGAGGAACTCCCGGACCGCGTGGTTCTCCACGGCGCCGGTGGGCGCGGCCAGGATGAGCATGCAGTAGTGCGGCGTGTCCGGGCGGGTGATCTCATCGGCGGTGGCGCGCAGCATGTCATGGATCGCGGTGCGCGCGGTTGGTTGTTTGTGCAGCGCGCGCCGGGGCGGCTCGCCCGACGTCGTGCCGTACAGGGCCATGACCTTGCGGAACAGGTTCTCCTTGCTGCCGAAGTAGGAATAGATGCTGGCCGAGGCGATTCCCATGGCCTCGGCCAGATCGTTGAGCGAGGTCCCCTCGTAGCCCCGCTCCCAGAACAGGTCCAACGCCCGGCGCAGTGCGGTGTCCGGGTCGAAGGTGCGCGGCCTGCCGCGAGTAGCCATGTGGATGCGTCTCCAGAATTGTTTGTCGTTCGACAAAGTTTACCTTGACCCGCTCCGGTCGGCCGTGCCAGGGTTTTCCGGTCGTTCGATAAATAATGAGTTCGATGAGCCCGGGAAGGATGTCGTACCCGTGAGCATCCCCGCCACCATGCGTGCCCTGCGGCAGACGTCGCGCAACGGCCCGCAGGACCTGCGCCTGATCACCGACGCGCCAGTACCGAGCCCGGGACCAGGCGAGGTCCTGATCCGGGTCACCGCCGCCGGCGTCAACTTCGTCGACATCTCCCAGTCCCGCGGCACGTTCGCGGGCGGCCCACAGCCGCCGTACGTGGCGGGCATCGAGGGCGCCGGTGAGGTCATCGCCGTTGGCGAGGGGGTAACCGACCCGGGACCCGGTGCCCACGTCATCGGCGCCGGCGTCAACGGCGGCGCGTTCGCCGAGTACCTGGTGCTGCCCGCGGCCGCCGCGGTCCCGGTGCCGCCGGGCTGGGCCGACGAGCAGGCGCTGGGCCTGGTCGTGAACTGGCCCACCGCGCTCGCGGCGCTCAAGCCACTGGGCGGCCTCACCGCGGGGCAGACCGTGCTGATCCACGCCGCGGCCGGCGGGACCGGCCAGGCCGCGGTGAAGATGGCCAAACACTACGGCGCGACGGTGATCGCCACCGCCTCGCCGGGCAAGCACGAGGTGGTACGGGGGCTCGGCGCCGACCACGTCATCGACTCCCGCGGCACCGGCATCGCCGCCGAGGTACTGCGGCTGACCGATGGCGCGGGCGTCGACCTGGTGCTGGAGTCGGTCGGCGGCGCCACCCTCGACGCCAGCCTGTCCGCGACCAAGCGGGTCACCGGCCGGGTCGTCGTGTACGGGGTGGCCGGCGGCGAAACCGCCATCACCAACTGGGACCTGGTCTACAAGCACCAGATCCAGGTCATCGGCCTGAACCTCGGCATCCTGATCCAGGCCGCACCGCGGATTTTCGGCGAGGTCATGGGCGAGTTGTTCGGGCTCCTCGCGGCCGGAGTGCTCGGCCCCGGCCAGCCCACCGTCTATGAACTGGCCGACGGGCCGAAAGCACTCGCAGAACTGGAAGCGCGGGCCACCGTGGGCAAGCTGGCGCTGCGGGCCTGAGTCGACCGCGGCGCCGGGCGGCGGGTACTGCCGTAGTGAGGGCCTACGCGAACAGGCCGGAGCCGAGGTAGTCGCCGGCGTCGCGCACCCCGGGCAGCGCGAAGAAATACCCGCCGCCGGTTGGCTGGATGTAGTCCACCAGCGGCTCGTCGATCAGGCGCTTCTGCACGGCCTCGAACTGCCGGGCGACGTCCTGCTGGTAGCAGCAGAAGATCAGCCCCACGTCCAGGTTGCCGTCGAGGTCCACGCCCCGGTCGTAGTTGTATCCACGGCGCAGGATGCGCTGGCCGTCGGTGTCGCGGGTGCGGGGATTGGCCATCCTGATGTGCGCGGTCAGCGGGATGGCTATGCCGTTGGGATCGTTCGCGTAGTCCGGGACGTCGGACTCGGCGACCCCGTCCAGCGGCGCGCCGCTGTCCCGCCGCCGGCCGATCATCGTCTCCTGCTCGTGCAGGGAGACGCGGTCCCAGAACTCGACGAGCATCCGGATGATCCGTACCACCTGGTAGCTGCCACCCTCCACCCACGCCGGTTCGCCGTTCGCGCCGCCGCGCGTCCAGATCAGCCGGCCGGTCTCGGCTGCGTCGGTGACGTCCGGGTTGGCGATGCCGTCCTTGAAGCCGAGCTGGTTGCGCTGCGTACCGCTCGGGCGGGGCGCCGAGCTGAACCCGTCGGCCTTCCAGCTCAGCTGCATGCCCGACCGGGTGTGCTTGGCGATGTCGCGCAGCGCGTGCATCACGGTGTCCCGGGAGTCCCCGCACAGCTGCAGCGAGATGTCGCCGTGCAGTTCGGTCGAGCCGGCCAGGTTGTCGTTGGGGAACACCGGCATCCGGGTCAGCCGCGCCGGCCGGCGCCCGGCCAGCCCGTACCGGTCGTCGAACAGCGACGCCCCGACGCCCACGGTCACGCTCAGCCCGTCGGCCGGCACCACCGGCCCGAGCGTCGCGCTGTCCGGCGGGACGGCGTCCACCCCGGTGTCCGGCGGCGGCCCGCCCGCGCACAGGAAGCGCGCCCGGTCGGTCAGCGTGCGCAACAGCTCTCGCAGCCCGCCGCGGTCGGTGGCCGTGACGGTGAACGAGGCGAAGGTGGCGGCGGACTGCGGCGGGGTGAGGATGCCCGCCTGATGCGCGCCGTGGAAGGGGATGCGCCGGCCCTCGGGGCCGGTGCCGGCCACCGCCTTCGCGCCGGCGATCCCCGCCGCGCCGAGACCGGCGGTGGCGGCCGCGCCGAGGGCGGTACCGCGCAGGAAGGATCTGCGGCCCACGCCGCGGCGGGCGGTGCCGTCGCTTCGACCGGTCTGGCTCGGCGCGTCTGGCGCCGGGGGACGACCCAGGCCGGTCGGTTCGGCGGCCCCGGGCTCGGGGGTGGTGGTCGAGGTCATGCCGCGGTCCGTTCGTACAGAAGATTGGGGACGACGTCGAGCCGCTCCAGCAGCCCGTCCAGGTCGGCGTCGAGCCGCTGGCGCTGGGGGAGCGGTAGCGCGGTGGCGGCGGTCCAGGATCCGCCGGCGTCGCGGCAGGCCAGCAGGTCCGCCTGGACCGTCTTCAGCCCCGCGTCGATGGCGGCGCGCAGCGCCGGGTTCCGTGCGGTGATCAGGCTGGTCAGCGTGCCCAGCACCGCCTGGGTGCCCTGGGTGTTGGCGTAGGTGGTGGCCAGCGTCGTGCCGCTGCCGTAGTCGGCGTGGCCGCTGACCTGGAACTCCAGCGAGTTTTCCAGGATCTCGTGGGTGCGCAGGGGAAGGTCGCCGGGGTCGATGTCCTCGCTGGCGAAGTCCTGGATCAGCCCGTCGATGTCGGCGACCAGGCCATCGGTCAGCGGCTTGAGGGTGGCTGCGGGCTGGCCGTGCCACAGGCCGTACTCGATGCGGTGGAAGCCGGTCCAGGACGGGTCGGCCACGCCCTCGGGCAGCCCGTCGGCCAGACCGTTGATCTCGGCGTCGAAGTCCTCGAACGAGTTGTACGCGGCGCCCAGGCGCTCGTAGTCCAGGTGTGCGGGCAGCCAGTCCCGTTTGGCGGCGGTCAGGTCGCCGGAGGTCACGTCGGCGGCCAGCCGGGTGGCGTCGCGCAGCAGCCCCGGCAGGCCGTCCCGCACGTAGGTGCGGTACGCGGTCACCGGATCGCCCAGGTCGAGGTCAGGCATGGGCTTCACGCCGGTCACGGCGCCGGGCACCTTACCGGTGAGGGTGTGCGCCGGCGAGGTGAGCACCGTCCCGTCGGTGAACACGCAGCGCAGGGCGTACCGGCCGGCGCCGAGCGTGGTGTCGATCGCGCGCCGGGAGCCGGGCGTCAGGTCCCGGGCCTCGGCGTAGACCAGGTCGCGGCTCGGGTCGATCAGGTACACCTGCACCGGGTTGGGGGCCGCGTCGCGCAGGGTCAGGCTCTGGTGCCCGGCGACCGGCCCGGCCCAGCCGCCGCCGCAGTGCTTCTCGTCCAGCGTCACGACGCGGTGCGACGCCGTGACGCCGATGATCACACCGGCCGCCGCCAGCACGGCCACCACGGCCGCACCCGCCAGCCACCGGCCGCGCCGCCCGGTCCGGCGCCACGCAACCATTCGCACCCCAACCTCCATTGTGGACTCGCGTGTCGTTTCCTTGCCCGACCGGCGGCGAGCCGGTGCCCCGGCCCGCCGCCGTGCGTTGGCAGTGATTCGGCGAGGGTCAGCTTCCGAAGACGCTGGTGATCGGGGTGGCCGACGCGCTAGAACCGACCAGGCCCAGGCCGTACATCTTCTCCAGGGTGGCCAGCAGGTTGT
Organism: Rugosimonospora acidiphila; assembly: GCF_039543385.1. NCBI lineage: Bacteria > Bacillati > Actinomycetota > Actinomycetes > Micromonosporales > Micromonosporaceae > Rugosimonospora > Rugosimonospora acidiphila. Next base: position 102,865 of record NZ_BAABJQ010000014.1, on the reverse strand, counting down.
AGTGGTTGACGTTCTGGTTGTAGTGCCCGGTGACGACGTGCTGGCCGACGAGGATCGTCGGGATCTGGTTGCCCTCGGTGGAGTCGTCCTCGTCCCAGGTCACGATCAGCAGGCTGTTGTGCGTCTTGGCCCAGGTGGCGTACGCGGACAGGTGCGAGTTGAGCCAACTGTCGGCCTGCGTGATCGTGCCGTCGTGCATGTCGTCCTTCAGGTTGGGGATGACGAACGACAGGGTGGGCAGGCTCGCGTAGTTCGACGAGGACGGGAAGCTCGTCAGCGGCAACGAGTCGGAGGTGGGTACGTTGCTGAAGTTGATCCAGGGCGAGTGCTTGCGGGCGTACGAGCCGGAGGTGCAGGTCGTCGAGCCGGTCGACGGCAGCCCCTCCGAGTAGCCCTTGAACGTCTTGCCCGCGGCCAGCAGTTCCGAGCCGAGGTTGGCCTTGCTGCCCTCGTTGGTCGGGCAGGCGTCGCTGGACAGCCCGAACGTGCTGCCGCCGAACAGTGCCATGTAGTTCGGCTCGCTCGGGTGGGTGACCGCGTAGGACGACGTCATCAGCGCGCCCTGCGAGGCCAGCGAGTTCATGTAGGGAGCGCTCTTGGTGTTGCCGATGATGTCGGCGTAGGAGTGGTTCTCCTCCATGACCACCACCACGTGGTCGTAGGTCGGGATGGTGGCCGCGTCGAGCGTGACCGGCGCGGCGTGCGAGTTCACGTACAGCGCGGTGGCGCCGACCAGCGCGGCGGCGGCGACGGCCAGGGGGGCGAGGGTGCGGGTCCGGAGACGCATTGGTCCTCCATGATCAGCGGTGTCTTGCCCGCATTCTCATGGTGGTAAATGTCTCGGAGCTGTCGTCCAACCCGCGTATGGGTGAATCGCCGGTGGCCTACGCATCAGCGGCGCAATCACCCATAGCGGCACCACCGGTTGACCGATCGGCCGCGACGCGGTGGACGTCAGGCCGTCGGCGGGCGGGCCGCAGGGGCACCGGCCCGCCGAACGGACTCGTGGGCGGCGTCGGCCCCTAGCTCGCCTGGGTCTCCTGGGCGGGAGCCTCGGCGGCGCGGTGCCGGCGGCGCAGATGAGGGTGGTGGCTGGCGACGGCGAACACGGCGTCCGCGAGCGCCGCGATGGGCTCACCGACCCAGTCGTAGTCGGGCATCGCGATGTGCTCAACCTGCTCGTGCAGCTTCTGCTGGTCACCGCCTAGCGCATCGGGCTGCGACCCGATCCGTCCGGCCATGATGTACCTCCATCGTTGGTCCGGTGGTCACGTCGACGGGTTCGGCGTGCTCCCGTGTCGGGCGTCGCGGCACCCCCCACTGATTACCGCAACACATGCACAGGGCAATTATTACGCTAACGGGAGATGAACGCGAGCCCCTAAGCCGACAGTGGGGTCACCCGATCAGCGAGTCCCCCTCGCCGGACCAGCCGAGCCACCATTCGTGTTCGGGGACCTCGCCCACCGCGTCGGCGACCGAGCGCAGGGCGCCGATGACGGGCCGGTGCCAGGTGCGGGGCATGGCCTCGACGAGCCGGGTGAGCTCCTCGCGCCGGCGGCCGATCACCTGCTCCACGAGCTGCCTACCGGCCGGGGTCAGCGTGAGCCGCACCTCGCGGCGGTCGGCGGACGACCGGTACCGGCGGATCAGCTTCTTGCGCGCGAGCCGGTCGCACATCCGGGTGCCGGTGGACGGGTTGACGCCGAGCTCGTTGGAGATGTCCACCATGCGCTGCGGACCCCGCGAGGCCAGCACGACCAGGGCCCGATATTGCGGCAACGTGACCTCGGCGTCGAGCCCGGCCAGGGAGCGCGCGGCCATCGCCATGACGGCACGACTAGCCGACAGCAGAGCGTCGACCAGATCCTCACGGGAGGTGACGCCGGGCGTCTCCGCACGTCGTGCCATGCCGCATCATCGCACTATTTCGATCTGTGCGCAGGCCCCTAGGGGACCCCCAATCCACTGTGGGCAGACCGGAGTCCCTGGCGGCACCGCCGGTTCTGGCGGCACCGCCGGAGCCCCCGGAGGCGGGACGCGGCGGTGCCGCCGGGCGCGGTCGCACCCGGCGGCACCACGCGGCGGTCAGCTGTTCCAGACCTGGAACTCCGAGAGCTGGCCCGCGGGCCAGCCGGTGTTCGCCGTGAGGTTGAGCCGGAAGTAGCGTTGCGTCGTCGCGGTGAAGGTGATCGTCACCGTGTTGTTCGCGGTCGGGGCGAACGTGTAGCCCGCCGAGGCCTTGACCGTGCTGAACGTGCTGCCGTTGGTGCTGCCGAGGACCGACAACGTCTCGCTGCGCGCGCCCCACGAGGCGGGCAGCTGCAGCACGATCCGGCTCGCGCTGACCGCCGAGCCGAGATCGACCTGCACCCACTGCGGGAACGCGTTGTTGGCGCTCTCCCAGTAGGTGTTCTGGTTGCCGTCGGTGACGTTGGACGACGGGTACACGTCGGTGTGGCTGGACTCGCTCGTCGGCCGGCCGGCCGCGAGGTTGGTGCTCGTGGTGCCGGCCCCGGTGCCGGACAGCGCCACCGTGGTGGGGGAGTTCGTCGCGTTGCTGGCGACGGTGAGCGTTCCCGTGCGGGTACCGGACGCGGTGGGGTGGAAGGCGACGCTGACCGTGCACGAGGCGCCCGCCGCGATCGAGGTGCCGCAGGTGTTGGTCTGGCTGAAGTCGCCGGTGACCGACACCCCCGAGACCGTGGCCGCCGCGGTACCCGTGTTGGACACCGTCACCGACTGGGCCGCGCTGGTGGTGTTGAGCGCCTGGCTGGCGAAGCTCAGCGAGGACGGGTTGGCCGACAGCGCCGCCGAGGTCGGTGGCGTGCCGCCGCCGCTCGGGTACACCTCGAACTCCGAGACCTGGCCGGCCGACCACCCGGAGTTGGCGGTGATGTTCACCCGCACGTACCGGGCGCTGGTGCCCGGTACCGTGATGGACACGGTGTTGCCGGTCGCCGGGTTGAACGTGTACGTGGCCGAGTTGACCGCCGTGCTGAACGCCGAACCGTTGGTGCTGGTCTGCACCGACAGGGTCTGGGTCCGGGTGGCCCACGCGGTCGACGGCGGCAGCTTGAGCGTCACCTTGCCGAGGTTGTACGCCGCGCCGAGGTCCACCTGGAGCCACTGCGGGAACGCCCCGTTGGCGCTCTCCCAGTAGGTGTTGGCGTCCCCGTCGGTGGCCGTGCCCGCCGCCTGCGTCGAGTTGACCTGGCTGCTGGCGGTGGCCGGCCGCCCGGCCGCGAGGTTGGTGGTGGTCCCGATGCCGGCGCCGGAGGCCGCGATGGCGGTCGGGCTGTTGTTGGCGTTACTGGTGATGCTCACGGTGCCGGTGCGGGTACCCGACGCGGTCGGGGTGAACGTGACGGTCACGGTGCAGGACGCGCCGACCGCGAGGCTGCCGCAGGTGTTGGTCTGGTGGAAGTCGCCGCTCGCGGCCACGCCCGACACGCTCGCCGAGGTGGTGCCGGTGTTGGTGACCGTGACCGACTGGGCCGCCGAGGTCGCGCCGACCAGGGTGCCCGGGAAGCTCAGGGCGCTCGGATTTGCGGACAGGATCGGGCCGGGTGCCACGCCCGTGCCGGACAGCGGGATGCTGTTGGCGATGCCGGAGGTGGTGACGGTCAGCGTACCGGTGCGCGAGCCGGCGGCCGTGGGCCGGAACGTGACGGCCACGGTGCACGACGAGCCGGCCGGGATGCTGCTGCCGCAGGTGTTGGTCTGGCTGAAATCGCCGGTGGTGGCGATCGAGGTGACCGGGGCGGCGGCGGTGCCGCTGTTGGTGACGGTCACCGACTGCGCGGCGCTTGCGTTGCCGGTGGCCACGGTCCCGAAGCCGACGGCGGTGGGGCTGATCGAGACCAGCGACCCGTTGTCTGGCAGGTACGGCGGGAACGTCGGGGTGAAGAAGCCGCACTGGGAGCCGGTGATCCCCGAGTTGCCGCCCCCGTCGGTGAGGGTGAACCCGACGCCGCAGTTGTAGATGGCCTGCGGGGCCTGGGTGCCGGTGGCGGTGCTGTTGGTGATGGTCGCCGCGCCGCCGACCTGCTCCTGCACCACGTACGTGCCGGTGTTCTGGATGGTCGCGTTGTTGATGGTCACGCCGGAGATGTTGGAGCCGGACACGAACTGGATGGCCTCGTACGGGCTCTGCTGGATGAGGACGTTGTCCACGGAGACCGCGGCGTTGATCGCCGCGTCCCGCGCGTCGAACCACAGGGCGCCGACGCCGAACTGCCAGTTCGGGTCGAGGCTGCCGTCCCGGATCAGGGTGTTGCGCAGCACGCTGGTCTTACCCAGCGGGGTCGAGGCGAACCGCTGCGCCACGTGGATGCCGCCGCCCTGGGTCAGGCCGGCATCGATCACCCGGTTGTCGCTGACCGTGTTGTCGTGCCCGCCGTAGATGGCGATGCCGTTGGCCAGGATCGGGTACTGCACCGTGTCGTGGTCGAACGAGTCGTTCGCGTCCGCGTTGGTGTCGGCCCAGGTGGCCAGCCCGTCGTCGCCGGTGTTGCGGATGTCGCTGTTGGTCACCCGCGAACTGGTCACGCCGTTGTGGAAGTTGATGCCGTCGGCCGTGACGTCGCGGATGCGCATGCCGGTGAAGACGAGGTTGGTCATCGGCCCGTCCATCCACGCGCCGACCTTCTCGTGCTCGATCCAGATCCGGTCCACAGTGGAGTTGGACAGCGCACCGCCGATCCCGTTGACCTGAGCGGAATCGTTGCGCTCCTGGACGTTGCCGAAGATGGCGAAGTCGGACAGGTGCACGTTGCTGCCGCCGTTGGGCACGTAGCCACCGTAGAAGCCGGGCGCGTCACCGGTGATGGTGGAGTGCCACATGCCGGCGCCCTTGATGGTGATGTTGTTCAGGATCAGGTGGCCCGGAATCTTGAAGGTGCCGTCCGGGATCCACACCGTGCCGCCGGACCCGGCGGCGGCGATGGCGGCGTTGAACGCGGCCGTCGAGTCGTTGACCCCGGTCGGGTCCGCGCCCTCGCTGGTGACCGAGACGGAGCCGGAGGGCTGAGCGAGGTCGCCCGCCACGTTCTCGAAGTCGGCGAAGTCGATGGTGTACGAGCCGGCGGTGTCCTCGGAGTCGACCTGCAGCCGGAACTTGGTGCCGGCCGGGTAGGTGGTGGTGAACAGCCGGTGCACCTCGTCGTAGAAGTGGTGCGGGTTGCTGCCGGGGGAGTTGGTGAACGGGTAGCCGCCGTAGTACCACGAGTACGCGTTGGTGAGCGTGAAGTTGGTCTGCTTCGTACCGTTGACGTACAGCGACAGCGGCGCGGTGTAGACCGACCCGCCGGAGGAGTCGGGGATGCTGTACCGGAAGTCGATGGAGTTGGTCGGGGCCGGCGTGGTGAACTCCACGTACTTGCCGCTGCCCTGCAATGTGACGGCCTTGCGGTAGGACGCCTCGTCGGGAAGCGTCCCGTAGTCGGCGCTGGGGCCGATGATCGTGCCGTTGGTGGCGGAGTTCTCCGCCTGTACCTCGACATAGGGCAGCGTCGCGCCGACGCCACCGGTGGCGGCCGCGAACGCGGGTGCGGCCGTCAGGCCGACGACCCCGGCGGCCAGCAGCGTGGTGCCGGCGATGATGGCACCCATGCGGCGCGCCAGGCCGGGACCTCGGACGGATCGGGACATTGTTCGCTCACTTTCGACGACGTGGGACGTACGACCGTCGGTCACGAGCCTCGCGCGGCCGGATCTGGTGACATCGGTGCGAAGCGGATCGGTGCGGCGCGAGCGGGACGCCGAGCATTGCCTCGCCCGCCCGCGACGGCGCGCCGGCGGCGAGGTGTGGACAGCGGAGGTGCCGGGTGCGTGGCGGGTGGGACGGTTACCAGGGACCGTAACCTGCCCAACACTGGATCGCAATATCTAGACACATCTCTGCGTGATTCTTACTTCGTCATGCAAGAGACCGACCCTCGCGGATCTCGGCGCCGGCCGCGGCGCGCCAATGGTGTTACGTCAGTCGATTTACTAGCCGGCCGGCGATGCCGTCGAGAAGCAGGTCAAGACCGATAATGAAGCGCTCGTCGACGGTCGGGCCGGTGGGCTGGGCGAGCCAGCTGGTCAGATGGGGAACGTTCCCGTCCGCGGCGGCCAGGTCGTGAACGGTTGCGATCGTGGCGGGGGCGGGTGTGGACCAGCAGCGGGTACCGTGCCGCACCGTCATGGCCCGGGTCGCCAAGGCCAGGGCGCGCAGGTCCTCCCGCCAGTCGTCGCTCGGGCGCGCCGGCACCGGAATCTCGGCGACGGCCGCGTCGAGCATCAGGTCGACCAGCCCCTCCTTGCTGTACCCGTACCGGTACAGCGCCATGGGCGAGTAGCCGCCCAGCCGGGCCGCGACCGCCTTCATGGTCACGCCCTCGGGCCCGGCCTCGTCGGTGACGGCGATCGCGGCGGCGACGATTTCCTCCCGGCCGAGCGCGCGTTGCCGGGGCGGGGGCGGCGGCTGGCTCCAGACCAGCGGTGCGAGGTTCCGTGGCACGGGCGACCGATGCGGCCTGACCAGTGCTGCGCGACCGATGCGGCGTCGCCGATCGCCGTGACCGGTACGGCGCGACGGGCGCCGCCTGACAGGTTCGGCCGGCGCCGGTCCGGCAGGCATCGGCTGACCTGTTGCACGATGCTGCTGAGCCTCGTGTGTTCCCGTCCGGCCGCGGCAAGACTCGGCGCATGGATGAGTGGGTACCCGGGCCGAGGTCGTGGCGGCCGGCCGGCGGGCGGCTCAGGCTGCCCGGGGACGCGCGGCTGGTGCTGGACGAGGCCGCCGCGCAGGCGGTTCGTCCCCTGGAGCCCGAGCTGCGCGCGGCCACCGGCCTGCCCCTGCCGCGGGTCTGCGCCGGCCCGGCCGACTCCCGCGACCCGGCGCTACGGGTGCCGGCCGGCGACATCGTGGTGCGGCACGATCCCGCTCTCGACCTTCCGGCCGGCGGGTACACGCTCGCGATCGGCGAGCGGGCCGGCGTCCAGGTGGCCGGCGTCGACCCGGCCGGTGCCTTCTACGGCCTGCAGAGCGTACTCAAGCTGTGCCGGGCCGCCGCCGGCCAAGGCCTGCCGCGCGGTGCCGGGCGGGACTGGCCGGGCGTGCCGGTCCGCGGGGCGATGCTCGACCTCGGCCGCCGGTACTGGTCCCCGGCCTACCTGCGCCGGTTCATCCGCCGCCTGGCCTGGCTCGGCGGCAACCGGCTGCAGCTGCACCTGACCGACTGGAACGCATTCCGGGTGCGGTTGGCCGATCCCAGGTTCGCCGGCCTCGCCGCGCAGCTGCCCGCCGACCGGTCGTACCCGGCGGGAGTGCTGCGCGAGCTGATCGCGTACGGCCGCGAGCTGCACGTGGCGGTGGTACCCGAGATCGACCTGCCCGCGCACGCCACCGCCATCACCCGGCACCATCCCGGGCTGCGCTTCACCGGCCCGGGAGCCGAGGCGGCCAACGACGGCGTCGCGTTCACCAAGCGGCCGACCGATGGTTGGACCATTGACATCACCCGGCCGGAGAACCGCGCCTGGGTCAGGGAACTGCTCGCCGCGTTCGCCACCGAGCTCGACGCCCCGACCGTCCACATCGGAGGCGACGAGTGGCAGGAGGACGCCGAGCTCGCCCGCTGCGCCGACCTCGTGGCGTACGCCCAGTCGCTGAACCCGGCGTACCGGCCGACCGACGCGCTCGTGTGCTTCGTCAACGAACTGGTCGCGCTGCTGCGCGACCGGGGCCGCGAGGTGGAGCTGTGGAGTTGGTGGGAGGTCGCCGGTGGCGGCGAGTGCCGGGCCTGGATCGACCGGGACGCCCGGATCACCGCCTGGCCCCGGGAGGCCGACGGGATCAAGTTCTTCACCGACCACGGATACCGCGTCGTCGCCTCGCCGATGGCCACCCACTACGTGACTCCGCCCGCACCCGGCGGCGGGCCCGGCCGCGTGCCGGACGTCCGCTGGCTGTACGAGCGGTGGGAGCCCGCTCGGGACTCCGGCGTCGAGGGATACCAGCTGGGGGTGTGGGCCGACCACGCGATGGGGGAGTCCGACGCGTACTTCGACGGGCACCTGCGCCGGCCGCTGGCGGTGGTGCTCGACCGGCTGTGGGGCGGGCCGCGCCGCGCGGGCGTCGAGGAGTTCCTCGACGCGATCGAGGCGCTTCCGGAGCCGGCGCCCGGGGCGGCCCCCGACCGAGGCCAGCCCGGCGCGGACCGTCGCCCGGTGGACCCATCGGGCCCGGGCGGCGTCGGCCCGAGTTCAGCAGGGGCTGCGGGCCCGCCGGCGGAAGATCGTGGGTGACACGCCGAACCGCTCCCGGAACTGGCGGCTGAAGTAGTACGGCGACGAGAACCCGATATCGGTGGCGATCCGCCCGATCGGGCGATCGGTGAACTCCAGCAGGGACGCCGCCTTGCGCAGCCGCATGGCCAGCGCCACGTTGACGATCGAGTCGCCGATCTCCTGCCGGAACAGGTGGGCCAGCCGGGATGGGGACAGCGACACGATCCGGGCCAGCGCCTCCACCGACATCGGCCGGGCCAGGTCGGCCGTGATCGTGTCGAGCACCTGCCGGACCCGGGCGTCCAGCGCCGGGCGCTGCTGCGTCTCGTGCTCCGCCACGGCCAGCAGCAGCAGCTCCTCGATGGCGTTGAGTGCCAGCTCGTTGGCCAGTTCGCCGCGCAGCTCCCGGGTGCCGACCGCTACCCGGCCCTGCGGAGTGTCCAATGTGGCCACCATGGCGTAGCGGTGGACCCGCTCGAAGGCGGCGCTCGCCTCCCGGAACCGGTGCGGGCTGCCGAACCGGGTGATGCTGAAGCCCGCTACCAGCTGGGGCAGGCGCAGCCACGCGTACCAGGCCGGGCGGGGCTGGAAGTGCGCCCACCAGTGGCCCCAGACCTCGTTGTCGGACGCGGCGTAGTGCTGCACCGTGCCCGGCGCGATGAGCACCAGGTCTCCCGGGCCGGCGACGGCGACGGAGTCGCCGGCGCGGAAGTTGGCGGCACCGGAAATGGTCAGGCTCAGCATCCAGTTGCGGGCGCCCCGCTCCCGGTACACCGTGAAGCCCGGCTGCTCGTCGAACCGCCCCGCGGACAGCAGATCCGGCGAAGGGAGTTCGGTGTAGACGGTCGTGGACTCGCGCGCGCCGGCAGGATCGTGTAGGACCACAGCCACCACCTGTATTTGTTTTCGGCCCGGCACGACCATACCTTTCGATGCAGTACGACGGATGCGTGGCTCGTGAGCTGCGGCAAACGCGAGAGGGTGGGAGGTCGAGGTGCGTCGACGACTGTGGCGGGCGCTGGCCGTGATGGCGCTCGTGGTGACCGGCGGGCTCGTCGCCGGGGCGAATCCGGCGGGGGCGGCGACCGCCCCCGCGTTGTCCGCGTCCGCGCTGTCCGCGATGAGGCTGACCGACGCGGGCAGCTTCCCCACTATCACCGGGTACCGCAACGCCGTCGAGGCCTCCAGCCGGCCGCTGTCGGTGGTGCGGATGAGCACCCTGATCGCGGGCGGGTACGCCACCCGGGCCGTGTGCCACCCCACCGACCTGCGGGTCACCGCCAGCGTCGCCGGCTTCTGCTGGGACAGCACCGACGACACCACCACCAACTGGTACCCGCAGGGCGTCACCGGCAGCGGCGACGGCATGAACGGCACCGACCTGTACCCGCCGTGCGACGGCTGCGCCGGCCGGAAGGTCGTCGCGGTCAGCTGGCACAGCGGCGCCGGATACACCCCGTACGGCAACGACGGCCTGGCCCGGGTCACCTTCGTCGACGTCACCAACGGGACGGCCGGTGCGCCGTACCGGCACGCCCTGCTGGTTGAGCCGGACAACAGCGCGGCCGGCTACCACGCCATCGAAAGCCACGCCGACGGCATCATGTGGTACGGCAACAAGCTGTACCTCGCCACCGGCGGCGACCAGGGCGCGCCCGGTGCCGGCCGGGTGATCCGGGTGTTCGACCTGACCCACTTCTGGCAGATGAGCAGCACCACCTCCGGGGCGGTCGGGTGCACCGCGACCGCGTGCTCCGCGGCGTACTCGCTGTTCGCCCTGCCCGAGATCGGCTACTACCAGTACCCGGACGGCGCGGTGTGCGACCCGCTGCGCACCGGGGACCCGGCCTCGCTGACGGATCCGTGCTTCAACAGCATCTCGCTGGACCGCTCGACCGTCCCCGACTCGCTGATCGCCGTCGAGTATGACGACCAGGGCCCGCACGGTCGCATCCTGCGCTGGCCGCTGGACGCCAGCACCGCGCTGCTCAAGCCGGGCTCCGACGGCTACGTGCGGCCCGACCAGGGCTGGACCTCCCCGGTCTACCGCATGCAGGGCGCGGTGTTCACCGGCGGCAGCGGGGTCATCGAGGGGCTGTGCCCCAACGGCGCGCCGCCGGTCGTCGGCATGCCCAACGACCCGGCGAACGACGCGATAGTCGATGGCTTCGCCAAGTCGTGCCTGCACAAGGCGACCATCTCCGCGAACGGGTCGCTGGACGTCCACTACTGGACCACCACCATGACCAACGCCGAGAACCTCAGCTACTGGCCGTCCACGGGGCAGCTGTGGCTGATGAACGAGTTCCGGGGGACGACCGACACGAAGGTGAGCCCGCCGGTGGCCTACCCGAGCGACCGCCTGGTGCTGGCCATCCACTGCCCGAGCCTCACGTGTAGCTGATCGCGAGTTCGACGAGCCCGCTGCGCGGCACCGCCAGCCGGGTCAGCCCCGGCTCCAGGCGCCGCGGGCGGTCGTCGACCGCCCGGCCGCGACAGTCCACCATGGACCGGAGGTCTGCCCGTGTCCCCGGGGCCAGGTCCACCACGACGCTCGCGCCGCCCGTCGCGTTGACCAGCGCCACGGCCGGCCCGTCCCCGCCGGCCAGGCGCACCGGCAGGTCGCTGTACGCGGCGGCGACCAGTTCACCCGCGCCCCGGCTGCGCACGAGCGGGTAGCCCAGGTCCGGCCGGATCGGTTCGATCCGGCCGGACAGCAGGGTGTCCGCGTGGTCGTCCATGAACCGCAGCCAGAACGACAGCATCTCCCGCTGCCCGTCGGGCAGGGCGGCCAGGTCGACCGAGACCTGCGGCACCGAGAACAGCGCACCCAGCAGGTGCTCCGCGGCCACCTCGGGCGCCGCCGCCGGGTCCCACAGCAGCGGGTCGGAGTGCACGGTGCGGCCCGGCAACAGCAGCCGCAGGTCAACCGTGCGGGTGCGGTTGTCCACCAGGTCCATCGGGCAGTCGCAGGCGCGGAACAGGTTGCCGTAGCGCTGGATGCGTGGCCCGGTGTAGTTCTGCCGGAACTCCAGCAGCACATCCGGCCGATGCCGGGACAGGTGCTCGTGCAGCTCGCGCAGCCACAGCTCGACCCCGGTCTCCACATCGGACACGTCCGCGCCCGGGCCGGGCGGCGGCGGATCCGCGACCAGCCAGGCGTCCAGGAAGTCCAGCTTGAAGCCGTCCAGCTCGGCGGTTGCCAGCAGCCGCAGGCAGGCGCGGGTCAGGTGGTCGCGCACCTGCGGGTAACGCGGGTCCAGGATGTCCGCGTCGCCCGCGGGCAGCGGGCCCAGCGTGAGGTGGCCGAGGCTGGCCTGCAGCGGGCTGCGCCGGCCCAGCAGCGACGGCGCCAGCCACAGCAGGTATGCCATGCCCTCCGCGCGCGTCGCCCGCACGTGCGCCGCGAGGTCGCCCAGCTTGCCCGGCTCGACCTCCCACTCGCCGCAGTACCAGTATCCGCGCGAGGTGTCCGCGGTCTGCCAGCCGTCGTCCACGATGATGGTGCGGAACCCGAGGTCGTGCGCCAGCGCCGTGGTGCGCTCGATGCCGGCCGCGGTCAGCGTCTGGTGCATGCTGTACCAGGTGCAGTAGGCGGCCTTGCGCCCCTGGGGCGGCGCGGGCGGCTGGGCGCCCAGCGACCGCTCCCACCACCCGGCGACCTCGCGCAGCGCGGTCCAGTACGGCACCGGCCGCCGGTCCAGCCGCAGCACCACCCGGTATGGCTCCTCGCCCGGTGGCACGTGGACCACCGAGGTGCCGCGGAACTGGGTGGTCTCCTCCCGGATCCCCTCCCGCCGCACCTCGATGCGGTGCAGCGTCTCGGACAGCGCCCAGGTGACGACGTTGCCGTCCGCCCCGTCGAGCAGGCAGCCGACCGGGGCCGAGCGCAGCAGGCTCACCGAGCGCCGGGAGGCCCATTCGGCGGGCAGGTGCCGACGCTGCCCCCAGTCCGGCTGCCAGTACACGATCCCGCGGTCGATTGGCGCCTGCCAATCCAGGGTCAGCGGGGTGACGCCGGAGCGCCCGCCGGGCAGCCGCACCGTCACCTCCAGCAGCCCGGGCTCGGGCGAGTCCACTGTGGTCTGCGGGGCCGGTCCGCCGTCGCCGACCCCGGCGTGGAAGGCGATCCCGGCCAGGTCGAGCGAGTCGGCCGGGGGTGGCGCGGTGGTAATCGTCACGGGATCCGTGGACATGAGCTGCTCGCCTTCCTGATGAGCGTCCAATGTGGAATGAGCGGGTCGGGCGCCGCCGGGTCGGCGTCGGGTCGCCGGGCGGTGGATGTCGGGCGGTGGGCTGTCGGGTGGGCAGGCGGCAGCCCCGCGGGTGGTCGGCACCCGCGGGGTCGCCCGGAGCGTGGTCAGCGGTGGCGGATCGCCGGCCGGCCCACCGGTGTGGTGGGCCGGCCCGGTGCGGTGCGGGTCAGCCGTTCTGGTCGATGAGCTGGTTGAGCTGGGTGACCAGGTTGTCGACGGTCTGCTTGACCGGAGCCTGGCCCTCGAACATGGTCTGGAACGAGTTGGTGATGGTCAGCGACGCGGCGTTCCAGACCGGCGTGATCGGCATCGGTACCGACGCGCCGGCCGCCGCGTCCACGAACGGCTGCAGGTCCTGGCCCTTGTTCTTCCAGTAGTCCAGGTACCCGCCGGACAGCGACTTGTTCGCCGGCCACACGTACCCGCCCGAACTCATGATCTGCTGCGACTGTGGGGAGCCGAGCCACTTGATGAGCTCCCACGCCGCCGTCTTGTTCTTCGAGTGGGCATTGAGCGCGAAGGACAGGCCGTTGACGTTGACCACCCGGCCCTTCGGCCCGGCCGGCAGGTTCGTCACCCCGACCGTGAAGTTGCCCTTGGCCACCACGTACAGCAGCAGCGCGTTGACCGCCGGGTACAGGCCGACCTGCCCGCGGTTGAACAGGTCGATCGCGTTGCCGGCCGACGGCGGCGGCGCCACGTGCCACTTGTTGATGAGGTCGACCTGCCACTGCAGCGCCGCCAGCGCCGCCGGCTGGTTGAACGCGAACTTCCCGAACGGGGCGGTCATGAAGTTGCCGCCGTTCTCCGGGATCCAGCTGATGTACTGCGTCTGGTCGTGGTTCTCGGCCATGAAGCCCCACTGCTTGACGTGCTTGGGGTCGAAGCCTGGGTCGGTGGGGTGCCGGCCGTTGGCATCCACCGTCAGCTTCTGCAGGATCGGCAGCAGCGTGCCCGAGCCGTCCGGCGCCCAGGTCAGCTCGGCGGGCAGGGTGACGCCGGCCTTGGCGCACATGTCCTTGTTGTAGACCATCGAGGCGAGACCGAAGTCCGCCGGGATCCCGTAGTGGTGGTTCTGGTACGTGTAGGCCGAGGTGACCTGGGGGTAGTAGGGGCTCAGGTCGTACGAGTCCTTCTGGATCAGCGGGTCCAGGTTCTCGATGACCCCCTGCTTCACCAGTTGCGGGAAGTAGGGCACGGTGTCCCAGAACACGTCCGCTCCGGTGCCCGCGGCCGACTCGGTGATGATCTTCGTCCAGTACTGGGCGTACGGCAGCGACTCCAGTCGCACCTTGATCTTCGGGTTCGCCGCCATGAAGGCGTTGATGGACTTCTGGTATCCGGGCTGCTGCTCCTCGTCCCAGATCCGGAACACCACCGCCCCGCCGTTGTCGCCGCCACTGCTGTTCCCGCAGCCGGCCAGGCCGGCCGCGGCCAGTGCGGCGGCCGGCGCCGCCGCGAGGAGTTGCCGTCGGTTCATACCCATGGCGTTCAAGCTCCTAACCTGACAAAGGGGGGGTGTGGGCAGGAAGGCTCTGTCCGACCGGAGGCCGCCTGGCCGTTCCGGCGGCGCTACCTCATGCCGGTCAGCACGATGGATCGCACGATGGTGCGCTGGAACAGCAGGAAGATGACGATGAGCGGGACCAGCGCCACGAAGCTGCCGGCCATCATCAGGTTGTAGTCGGCGCCCAGGTTGCCCTGCAGCGACGCGATGCCGACCGTGACCAGCTTGGTGCTGTCCCCGCTGGTGATGATGAGCGGCCAGAGGAAGTTGTGCCAGGCGAAGACCGTGGTGAGGATCGCCAGGGTGCCCAGGGCCGGCCGGGACAGCGGCACGAAGATGCGCAGCAGGATGGTCAGCGTACCGGCGCCGTCCATGCGCGCCGCGTCCTCGAGGTCCGAGGGCAGGCTCCGGAAGAACTGGCGCATCAGGAAGATGCCGTACGGCGAGCCGAGGATGTACGGCGCCAGCAGCCCGAACCAGGTGTCGATCCAGCCGATCTGCCGCATGATGAGGTACAGCGGGATCATCGTCACCACGTTGGGCACCATCATGGTGGCCAGATACGCCCAGAACAGCGCCTCCCGGCCGGCGAATCTCAGCCGCGCGAACGCGTACGCCGCGAGCGTGGTGAAGACCAGTTGCCCGGCGGTGAGCACGACGGTGAACAGCACCGTGTGCCACAGGTACGCCAGGAAGCTGATGTCGGCGATCTTGCCGTTGAACAGCCGGGTGTAGTTGCTCAGCGTGCCCGGGATCGCCGGCCGCCACGGGGACATGCCGTTGAGCTGCGGCGCCGTCTTCAGCGAGGTGAGGATCACCATCAGGTACGGGAAGACGGTCAGCAGCGCGCCCGCGATCAGGACCAGGTACAGCAGGGTACGCGAGGTCACTCGCCTCAGGCTCATGGTCGATTCCTCTCAGCCCTGCTCGTAGGTGGTGCGCTTGCGGAAGTAGAGGACCTGGGCCACGGTCAGCACCAGCAGCAGCCCGAACAGCAGCATGGCGATGGCCGACGCGTACCCGTCGTCGAACAGCTGGAACGCGGTGGTGTAGATCTTGAGGTTCAGTACCGAGGTCGCGTCGGCCGGCCCGCCGAGCACCGGTGTGGTCATCGAGTACACGGTGTCGAAGACCTGGAACGAGCCGATGACGCTGGTGACCAGCACGAAGAACATGGTCGGCCGCAGCAGCGGCATGGTGATCCGGAAGAACTGCTGCGCCTGCGACGCGCCGTCGACCCGGGCCGCCTCGTACAGGTGCTCGGGGATGCCCTGCAGGCCGGCGAGGAAGAACAGCATCGTGTACCCGGCGCTGCTCCAGATCCCGACGGCGGCCACCGAGGGCAGCGCGAGCGAGGTGGACTGCAACCAGCTGATGGAGCCCAGGCCGAACACGGACAGGAACGAGTTCAGCGCGCCGTTCTGGCCGTCGAAGATCCAGCGCCAGACCTCGCCCATCACCACCGGTGTGGCCATCCAGGGCACCACGTACACCGCGCGCAGCACCCGCACCCCGCGCAGCCGGGTGTTGAGCAGCACGGCCAGCAGCAGCGCGAGGACCGTCTGGACCGGGATGGTGAACAGCACGTACATGAAGGTCACCAGCACCGAGTGCCACACGCTGTGGTCGTGCGCCATCCGGCGGTAGTTCGCCAGCCCGATGAACTTCGGCGACGACAGCAGGTTCCACCGGAACAGGCTGATCACGCCGACGATCACCACGGGGGCGAGCAGGAACGCGACCACCCCGATCAGGCTCGGCCCGATCAGTGCGTACCCGGCCAGCGTGGCCCGCGTCCGCTGGGCCGCCCGGTTACGACGGCCGTACCGCGGCGCCGCACCCGGCCCGCCGGTCGTTCCCGCGCCGGTTGTTCCCGCGCCGGTCGTTCCCGCGCCGGTTGTTCCCGCGGCCCCGCGCCCGGCGGGGGCGGACTCCACCGATGCGCTCACGTCGATGACCTGCACACAGTTGCTCCTCCTTCCGGCGCCGATCGCTCCGGCGGAGCCCGAGGGCGCGGGAGATCGTTTGGCAACGTCCGAGCTTATTGCCCTCAGAGGCTAGGTTTCACCGGTGCCCGACCCCATGCAGCCAGCGGCCGGCCATTTGCATGATCCTGCTGCGCCCGCGGCCGAAGGCGGCGCGGGACGGGATCGGCGCGGGGCGGGCTCGGCCTGGGATGGGCCCGGCGCGAGACGGGATCGGCGACAGCTGGGCCTGGCGCGGGGCGGGATCGGCGACAGCTGGGCCTGGCGCGGGGCGGGATCGGCGACAGCTGGGCCTGGCGCGGGGCGGGATCGGCGACAGCTGGGCCTGGCGCGGGACGGGATCGGCGACGGATGCGCCCGGCGGCTACCGCCGCCCGGTCAGCGACTCCGTCTCGTCGACGCCGACCCCGTCGATGCCGGGCCCGTTGATGCCGGGCCCGTTGATGCCGGGCCCGTTGATGTCCGCGGCGGCAGTGCGTGCGTAGGCCGTGCCAGCGCCGGCAGTGGGTGCGCCGGCAGTGGGCGCGTCGTCGGTGCGCGTGCGGTGACGCCACAGCCACCACACGTCGCGGCCGAACGACTCCGCGAGCAGGGCCAGCGCCGCGGCCACCACGGCGACGGACAGCGGCCGGGGCACCAGGTCCGCGCTCGCGAACACCAGTACGATGCCCTGTGTCGCCGCGACCACCTTGCGCCAGTACCGGAACGGCAGCGACCCGCGCAGCCACGGCAGCGCCCAGCCCGCGGCCAGGAACGCGTAGCGCATCGCCCCGATGACCAGCGTCCAGGCGCCGATCAACCGGGTGGCGTATACGCTCAGCACCAGGATGAGGAACGCGTCGACCTCCATGTCGAAGCGCGCCCCGAGCGCGGAGACCGTACCCGAGCGCCGGGCCACCGGGCCGTCCACGGCGTCCAGCAGCAGCGCCACCGAGGCCAGCCCGACCAGCAGGGGCACCGGCACGTGCCGATGGAACGAGTCGACGGTCAGCGCCGCCACACCGCCGACGAGCGTGGCCCGGGTCAGCGTCACCTTGTCCGCCGGGCCGAGCGTCGGCGCGCCCGATCGGCGCAGGCCCAGGGTCAGCGCGGCACACGTGATCAGGCCGTACCCGGCTCCGGCCAGGGCGCCCATCGGGCCGGTATCCGCGGCGGCCGCCAGCGCCCCGAGCAGCGCTACCTGCACGACCAGGCCGATCACCGGGCCGGTTCGAACCGCTGGCACCGTGCCTCCGTGACTAGGGTTGTGCCTCGATGATCGAGGACACGCAAAATAAGCGAATTCGGTTCAGTCGACGTTTCACTGGAGGGGAGTGCCCATGACGAGCCAGGAGCGCGCCTTCTGGCTGCGCGAGCCAGGTCTGGGCGAGATCCGGCCGATCACGGTGCCCGATCCCGGCGACGGCGAGGTACTGGTGCGCACCCGGTACTCCGGCGTCAGCCGGGGCACCGAGACGCTGGTGTTCACCGGACGGGTACCGGCCGACCAGTACCAGGCGATGCGCGCGCCGCATCAGGAGGGCGACTTCCCCGGCCCGGTGAAGTACGGGTACCTCAACGTCGGCGTCGTCGAGCAGGGCGCGCCGGAGCTGATCGGCCGCAACGTCTTCTGCCTGTACCCGCACCAGACCGCGTACGTCGTCCCGGCCACCGCCGTGGTCCCGGTGCCCGACGGCGTCCCGCCCGCGCGGGCCGTGCTGGCCGGCACCGTGGAGACCGCGGTCAACGCGCTGTGGGACGCCGCGCCGATGATCGGCGACCGGATCACCGTGGTCGGCGCCGGCATGGTCGGCTGCGCCGTCGCGGCCGTGCTGGCCCGCTTCCCCGGCGTCCGGCTCCAGCTCGTGGACATCGACCCGGACCGGGCCGAGGTGGCCCGGGCCATGGGCATCGAGTTCGCCCTGCCGGAGGATGCCGAGGGCGGGCGCGACCTGGTCGTGCACGCCAGCGCGACCTCCGCCGGGCTGGCCCAGTCGCTGGGGCTGCTCGCCCCGGAGGGCGAGGTCATCGAGCTGAGCTGGTACGGCGACCGGGAGGTCACCCTGTCGCTGGGCGGGGCGTTCCACTCCAGCCGCCTGGCCATCCGCGCCAGCCAGGTGGGCACCGTCTCGCCGGCGCGGGCCGCCCGGCGCGGGTACGCCGACCGCCTCGCGCTGGCATTGGACCTGATGCGGGATCCCGTGTTCGACGCGCTGATCGGCGGGGTAAGCCGGTTCCGGCAGCTGCCCGAGGTGCTTGCCGGGCTGGCGGCCGGCAAGGGTCCCGCGCTCTGCCACCTCATCACCTATACCGGAGAGTGATTCGTGTTCAGTGTGACCGTCCGCGACCATATGATGATCGCTCACAGCTTCCGCGGTGAGGCCTTCGGACCCGCGCAGCGGCTGCACGGGGCGACCTTCGTCGTCGATGCCACGTTCCGCCGCGCCGAGCTGGACGCCGACGGCGTGGTCGTCGACATCGGGCGGGCCGCCGCCGAGCTGGACGCGATCCTCGGCGGGCTCACGTACCGCAACCTCGACGAGGATCCCGACTTCGCGGGCGTGAACACCACCACCGAGGTACTGGCCCGGGCGATCGCCGACCGGCTGGCCGAGCGCGCACACGCCGGCGATCTCGGTGCCGGCGCCCGCGAACTGGCCGGGATAGTGGTGACCCTGCACGAGTCGCACATCGCCTGGGCCAGCTACGAGCGGTCACTGTGAACGGCGCCGCGGAGGTTCGCGCGTCGGGCGGCCCGGCCACCGACAGCGGTGCCGCCGACCATGACCGGCACGGCACCGTGCACGTCGTGCTGCCCAACGACATCGACGATCCGCTGACGCCCAGCGGGGGCAACGCGTACGACCGGCGGATCTGCGACGGCCTGGCCGCCTCCGGTTGGGCGGTGCGCGAGCACGCCGTCCCCGGCTCCTGGCCCCGGCCGGGGCCCCGCGAGTACGACCAGTTCGCCCGGGTGCTCGCGGCGCTGCCCGACGGGTCCGTCGTCCTGATCGACGGGCTGATCGCCTCGGCCACCCCGGACGTGCTGGTCCGCGAGGCCCGGCGGCTGAGCCTGATCGTGCTCGTGCACATGGCGTTCGGGGACGAGGCGGACGACCTGCGGTGCCGGGAGGGCGTGGCACTGTCGGCCGCGACCGCGATCATCGTGACCAGCCGTTGGGCCAGGCGCCGGCTGCTGGACCTGTACGGGCTGCCCGCCGAGCGGGTGTTCGTCGCCGCGCCCGGGGTGGACGCGGCGCCGCTGGCGTCGGGATCGGAGGCCGGCTCCACCCTGCTGTGCGTGGCCGCGGTCATGCCGCACAAGGGGCACGACCTGCTGGCCGAGGCGCTCGCGACGGTGGCTGACCTGCCGTGGCGCTGCGTGTGCGTCGGCGCTCTGCACCTCGATCCGGACTTCGTCGAGACGGTGAAGGTACGGTCCCGCGCGTACGGGCTCGACGACCGGCTGTCCTTCACCGGCCCGCGTACCGGCGACGATCTCGACGCCGCGTACGCCGCCTCCGATCTGCTGGTGCTGGCCTCCCGGGGCGAGACGTACGGCATGGTGGTCACCGAGGCGCTGGCCCGCGGCATTCCGGTGCTGACCACCGCGGCCACCGGGCTGCCCGAGGCGCTCGGCCGGTCACCGGACGGTGGGTTGCCCGGCATGCTGGTCGGGCCCGACGACGCGACCGCGCTGGCCGCCGCACTGCGCCGTTGGCTCGCCGACGCCGACCTGCGCGATCGGCTGCGCCGCTCGGCTCGCGACCGGCGCGGGACGCTGTCGAGCTGGGCGGTCACCTCGCGACTGGTCTCGGGCGTACTGCGGGACCTCCCGATGAGCGAGGTCGAGCGCTCATGACTGCCTCGGAGCGACCGCTTGACCGCGACGCCTCGTCCCTCGGCGCCGCTGGCGGTCGCGGAAGTGCCTCGGAGCGACCGCTTGACCGCGACCCCTCGTCCCTCGGCGCCGGCGGCGTCGCGGGGGAGGAGGTGATGCCCCGGGTCAGCCCGGACTGGCTGGGGCTGCGGGAGGTGGCTGACGCCGCGGCCCGCGCTCCCGAGCTGATCGATCTGGTACGCGGCCACCTCTACGCCGAGGATCGCGCCGGCCCGCATCAGCGCGACGGCTCCGGCCGGCGCCTGCTGCTGCACGATTTCGGCACGGGCACCGGGTCGATGGGCCGTTGGTTGGCCCCGCAGCTACCCGGCCCGCAGCACTGGATCATGTACGACCGGGACCCCGACCTGCTGCGGCACGTCGGCGCCATGGGCACCGCCCTCGACGGCACACCGGTCACGGCCGAGACCCGTCGGCACGACATCACCCGATTGAGCGCGGCCGACCTGCGCGACAAGGACGCGTTTCCCGGCCGCGGCTCGTCCGACGAGCCGGCCCGCCTGGTCACCGCCTCCGCGCTGCTCGACCTGCTGACCGCCGACGAGGTGGAGCGGGTTGCGCAGGCATGCGTCGGCGCCCGGGTACCGGCGCTGCTGACCCTGTCCGTGACCGGCCGGGTGGATCTCCTCCCGCACCATCCGCTGGACGCGCGCGTCGGCGAGGCGTTCAACGCGCACCAACGCCGTACCGTCGGCGGTCGCCGCCTGCTCGGACCCGACGCGGTCGAGGTCGCCGCCACCGCGTTCGCCCGGCGTGGGTCGCTGGTACACGTCCGGGACAGCCCCTGGCGGCTCGGCGCGGACCAGGCGGAGTTGGCTTCCGAATGGTTCACCGGCTGGCTGGCGGCGGCGTGCGAAGAGTCACCGGAGTTGACCCGGGTGGCGGGGGAGTACGGGCGCCGTCGCCTGGCCGAGGCGGCCGAGGGCCGGCTCGGGGTCGTTGTGCACCACAGCGACCTGTTCGTCCAGCATGAATGAACCATGCGCGCGTGATGGCGCGTACGTTGAGGGAAGGAGAGGTTTTCTCAGGGAGGCCCGTTTGCCCAGCGCCCCGACGTTCGTTCCGGGACGGCCGGACCCGGCTCGGCCGGACGTCCCGGTGCTGCGGCGCGCGGCCGAGGCTCCGGCGGTCCGGTGCGCCGTGCCGAGCCAGCGCGGAGTGCAGATCGAGCAGGCAGCGCCTGCCCAGGACACCGCGCCCGTGTGGCCAGCGGCGGCGCTCCGGGACGACGCGCCGGCCAGGGACGCGGCCGAAGCCCCGCCCGTCGGTGAGCCGTCCCCGCCGGGTCGTGCGCCGGTCCGCGCCCGGCTGCTCCGCGCCGCCCGACTGCTCGCCGGCGGAGGCATCCTCGCCTTCCTGATCTGGAGGCTGGGCACCGGTCCGTTCCTCGGCGGGCTGCGCGTCATCGACGGCTGGGTGCTCCTGGCGGCGGTGGGCATCGGCGTCGTGAGTACCGTCGCGTGCGCGTGCCGGTGGAGCCTGGTCGCCCGGGGCCTCGGCGTGCGGCTGCCGGTGGGCGCCGCCGTCGCGGCCTACTACCGGTCCCAGTTTCTCAACACCGTGCTGCCCGGCGGGGTGCTCGGCGACGTGCACCGCGCGGTGCGCCACGGCCGCGACGTGGGCGACGTCGGCCGGGGCATCCGGGCCGTGGTGCTGGAGCGCACCGCCGGTCAGGTGGTGCAGATCGTGATAGCGGTGGTCGTGCTGGTCGCGCTTCCGTCGCCGGTACGCGGATATCTGCCGGCCGTGACCGCGGTGCTGGCCGCGGGCGCGCTCGGCGCCGTGGTGCTGGCCTGGTTCTTCGCCCGCAGGGCGCGGCGGCGCCCGCCCCGGGTCGGGTGGCGTCGGACGCGCCGAGCCACGCCGGCCGAGGTGCCTGGGATGTCACGGCGGGCGCGGGCGCTGCGCACGGCGGCGTCCGACCTGTACGGCGGCCTGTTCGCGGGCCGCAACGCGCCGGGCATCGCGCTCGCGTCGACCGTGGCGGTGGCGTGTCACGTCGCGACGTTCGTCATCGCCGCGTCGTTGGTGGCGGCCCGCTCCGGCGCGGCCGCCTCGGCCCGGCCGGTCTCGCTGGCCCTGCTGGTGCCGTTGGCGCTGCTGGTCCTGCTCGCGATGGGGCTGCCGTTGAACATCGGCGGCTGGGGTCCGCGCGAGGGGGCCGCCGCGTGGGCGTTCGGTGCGGCCGGGCTGTCCGCGACCATGGGGGTCTCCACCGCCGTGGTGTACGGGGTGCTGGCGTTCGCCGCCGGCCTTCCCGGGGCCGGCGTGCTGGTGGCGCAGTGGACCGGCCGGCGGATCGGCCGTCGGGAGAGGGTCGCCCATGGTTGAGCGCCCGTACACCCTGCTCAGCTGCGGCATGTCGCTCGACGGATACCTCGACGGCGCGAGCGATGAGCGCCTGCTGCTGTCCAACGACGCCGATTTCGACCGGGTGGACGGGGTACGCGCTGAGCACGACGCGATCCTGGTCGGCGCGGGTACGGTCCGGCAGGACAACCCGAGGCTGCTGGTGCGCTCGCAGGCCCGCCGGGACGAGCGAGTGGCCCGGGGGCTGCGGCCCTCGCCGCTGAAGGTGACCATCACCGGCCGGGCCGACCTGGATCCGGACTGCGCCTTCTTCGCCACCGGGGACGGGGAGAAGCTGGTCTACTGCGCGAGCGCGGCTGTGGGGGACGCGCGCCGCCGGCTCGGCGCGGTGGCCACCGTGATCGACAGCGGCCAGCCGGTGGACCTGCGCCGGGTGGTCCGGGACCTGTACGACCGGGGCGTGAAGCGGCTCATGGTCGAGGGCGGCGGCATGGTGCACACCCAGTTCCTGGTGGCCGACCTCGCCGACGAACTTCACCTGGTGGTCGCCCCGTTGTTCGTGGGCGACTCGCGCGCCTGCCGCTTCGTCGGCGACGGCCGGTTTCCGTGGAACCCGGACCGCCGGGCGCGGCTGGTGGAGGTGCGCCAGATCGGGGACGTGGCCCTGCTGCGGTACGCCCTGTCGGCGCGGTTCGGCACGGTCTGAGGAATGGGGGAGCCGATGTCCGAAGCACCGCGGTCTGAAGAACCGCTGCCCGAAGAGCCGGTACCCGTCGCCACCGTACGCACCCAGCTGACCGTGCCGCTGCGGTTCGTCGACGGGTACGCCACGGCCGCCCGGGTGTTCTCCTTCGACGGGCTGCGCGACGGCCGGGAGCACATCGCCCTCGGCCTCGGCGACTGGGCGCGGGCGCTGCGCCGGGGCGCGGCCGGCGGTCGGGCTCCGCTGATCCGGCCGCACAGCGAATGCCTCACCGGGGACGTGTTCGGCAGCCAGCGCTGCGACTGCGGCCCGCAACTGCGGGAGGCGGTCGAACGCATCGCCCGGGCCGGCGGCTTCCTGCTGTACCTGCGCCAGGAGGGCCGCGGCATCGGCCTGTACGCCAAGCTCGACGCGTATGCGCTACAGGACGCCGGCCTGGACACGTACGAGGCGAACGTCGCGCTCGGCCACGCGGAGGACGAGCGCGACTACACCGTGGCGGCGCAGATGCTGATCGCGCTCGGCGTGCGGCGGGTGGCCCTGCTGAGCAACAACCCGGACAAGGCCGAGCAACTGGCCCGGCTCGGTGTGACGGTGACGCGGCGGGTGCCGACCGGCGTGCACCTGTCCCCGGACAACGCGGGCTACCTGGCGGCGAAGGTGAACCACAGCTCGCACACGCTCGACCTGCCGTTCGTGGGCTGATCCACCCGCTCGATCATTCCCCGGGGAATCGTGGCTGGCGGTCTCCGATCGCGGCGGCTGGTGGCCGGCGGCGCCCGGTTCGCGGCGCCCGGTTCGCGGCGCCCGGTTCGCGGCGCCCGGTTCGCGGCGCCCGGTTCGCGGCGGGCGGTTCGTGGTGCGCGGCGCCCGTCGGCATGGCCGGCGGGCGCGGGCGGGTAGGGCTTCGCATAGGGTATCGATTTCTGGACATGTATCGGTGGCATCGCGAGGATGCGAAGACATGGAGCTTCACGGAGAGCAGCCCAGCGAAGCACACAAGACCTCGACGCGACGGGCGTTCCTGTCCGCCGGCACGGCCGCCGCGGTCGCCGCCACCTCGGCGCCGCTCATCGCGGCACCCCTGATCGCCGACCCCGCCTACGCCGGCGGCTCCGGCAAGAACGGCGCCGCACCGGGACCGGGCGGCCCGGTGCACCCGCAGCGACCCGACCGCGAACTGCGCAAGCTGCTGAGCGAGGTGGACCGGCACCGGATCGAGGCCACCGTCAACCGGCTCGTGGCCTTCGGCACCAGGCACACCTCGTCGACCCAGACCGACCCGGTCCGGGGCATCGGCGCGGCCACCACCTGGGTCTACAACCAGCTGTCCGCGTACGCTGCCGCGTCCGGCGGGCGGATGACGGTGGAGAGGCAGTCGTTCCTCCAGCCCGTCTCCCCGTCGATCCCGGTACCCACCCAGATGACCAATGTGATCGCGACCCTGCGCGGCGACGTCTCGCCGGAGCGGATCTACGTGGCCACGGCGCACCTGGACTCGCGGGTGACCGACGTGCTCAACTTCACCGACGACGCCCCGGGCGCCGACGACGACGGCTCGGGCGTGGCGGTCCTGCTGGAACTCGCCCGCCTGCTGGCCACGCGCCACGTGAAGGCGACCATCATCCTCGGCATCGTGGTCGGTGAGGAGCAGGGGCTCTACGGCTCGGCGTTCATGGCGAAGCAGCTCAAGGCGGCCGGCGCGAAGATCCAGGGCATGTTCAGCAACGACATCGTGGGTGCCAGCAGCGCCTTCGACGGCACCCCGCCGGACCCGCACACGCTGCGCCTGTTCGTGGAGGGCGTGCCGACCTCGGAGACGCCCGGCCAGGCCGCCACCCGGCAGTCGGTCGGCGGCGAGAACGACGGGCCGTCCCGGCAGCTCGGCCGGTTCGTCACGAGCGTCGCCGACAACGACGACACCGACATGCGCATCCGGGTGATCTGGCGGCGCGACCGGTACCTGCGCGGCAGTGACCACGTCTCGTTCCTCCAGCAGGGCTACCCGGCCGCGCGGTTCACCGAGCCACGGGAGAACTACAACCACGAACACAACGACGTGGCGGTGGTCGACGGCGTCCAGCACGGTGACCTGCCGCAGTTCTGCGACTTCGCCTACATGACCCGGGTGGCCAAGGTGAACGCCACCACGCTGTGGTCGCTGGCGCAGGCGCCGGGCACGCCGGCAAACGCCCGGATCGTCGCCACCACGCTCACCAACCTGAGCACGCTGACCTGGACTCGCGGCACCGAACCGGACCTGGCCGGGTACGAGGTGCTGTGGCGGGAGACGACGGCGGACGACTGGACGAACGTGATTTCGGTCGGCGACGTCACCACCGCCACCATCGACCTGGTCAAGGACAACGTGTGCTTCGGCATCCGCGCGGTGGACACCGCGGGGCACCGCAGCCCGGTGGCCTCCCCGCAGCCGAGCTAGTCGGCGGACCTCCACCCGCATCGACAGCCCCACGACACCGGTGCGCCGGGCCGATCCGATGGCCCGGCGCACAGTCGTACCGGTCGCCATCGGGTACGCCACCCACGGGCACCCCACCCACGGCTGCGCTTCCGCCATCGGCAGGCCCCGCTCAACAGTGTGAGAGACCGACGGCGGCCGAGGGAACGAGATCGCCTGTGGCGGCGCACGCCCACCGGCGACCGGTCGGTTGACGGA
This sequence comes from Rugosimonospora acidiphila, assembly GCF_039543385.1. NCBI lineage: Bacteria > Bacillati > Actinomycetota > Actinomycetes > Micromonosporales > Micromonosporaceae > Rugosimonospora > Rugosimonospora acidiphila. The sequence goes on along the minus strand of NZ_BAABJQ010000014.1, from coordinate 77,270 downwards.
ATGCGGATTAGTGTTGCTCCGGATCAACCAGTGTTGAGGAGTAGCACCTATGAAGCACGTCTCCCTTGGTGGCCTGGACGTCTCCCAGCTCGGCCTCGGATGCATGGGGATGTCCGCCTACTACGCCGGCGCCGGCAGCGACGACGCGGAGTCGATTCGGACCATCCGGCGCGCGATCGACCTGGGCGTCACGTTCCTGGACACGGCCGAGATCTACGGGCCGTACACGAACGAGGAGCTGGTGGGGCGGGCCATCGCCGGCCGGCGCGACGAGGTGGTGCTCGCCACCAAGTTCGGCCAGATCTCGCACCGGGGCGGCAACCCGCAGCCCACCGGCGACATCAACAAGATCCGGAAGCTGGACAGCTCGCCGGAGAGCATCCGGATCGCCGTGGACGGATCGCTCAAACGGCTGGGCGTCGACCACATCGACCTGTACTACCAGCACCGGGTCGACCCGGGCACGCCGATCGAGGACACCGTCGGCGCCCTCGCCGAGCTGGTGGCGGCCGGCAAGATCCGGTACCTCGGGCTGTCCGAGGCGTCCGCCGACACCATCCGCCGCGCACACGCGGTGCACCCGGTCGCGGCGCTGCAGACCGAGTATTCGCTGTGGACGCGGGACCCGGAGCAGCAGATCCTGCCGCTGACGCGCGAGTTGGGCATCGGCTTCGTGCCGTACTCGCCGCTGGGCCGAGGCTTCCTCACCGGGCGGTTCCAGTCCCGCGCCGACCTGGCCGACGGCGACTTCCGCAGCAGCAACCCGCGGTTCGCGGAGGGCAACTTCGACCAGAACCTGCGCATCGTCGAGGAGGTCCGGGCGGTGGCCGCCGAGACCGGCGCGACCCCGGCCCAGGTCGCGATCGCCTGGCTGCTCGCGCAGGGCGACGACATCGCCCCGATCCCGGGCACCAAGGCGGTCTCCCGCCTGGAGGAGAACGCCGGGGCCGCTGGCATCACGCTCAGCGCGGCCCAGCTTTCCCGGCTGTCCGCCATCGCGCCGCCGGTCGGCGAGCGCTACGCGGACATGTCCTCGATCGACCGGTAACGGCCCGCGGCGCGGGGCGGCCGGCACGGGCCGCCCCGCTCCGTCCGCCGGCGTGCCCGGTCGATTCACCGGCTCCGGTCCGCCTCCCGCGCGGCGGTCGGCGGCGGCCTCGCGGTCGGCGCGGGGCTTCCCGCGCCGGCGCTCGGCGACGGCTTGCGCCGCGGCGCTCGGCGCCCGGGGCTTCGGCCGCAGTGGTTGGCGAGACCTGCACCGCGACGGTGGCGGGGCTTGCGCCGCGACGGTCGGCGACGGCTGCCGCCGCGACGGTCGGCGGCGGCGCGGTGGCGGAAAGTCAGGAGCGCGCGGACGCGGCGGCCGGTTCGGCCGCGCTCTCGGGAGCGGGAGCGGGGTGGCCCCGGTCGAGGCGGGCCAGCAGCGGGTAGGTCACCAAGCCGACGACGAGGGTCGGTACGCCGCCGACCAGCAGGCTCGAGCGGGCACCGAAATGCTCGCCCGCCCAGCCGATGATCGGGCCGCCGATCGGCGTGGAGCCCAGCCAGGCCAGCGCCCACAGCGCCATCACCCGGCCGCGCATCTGCGGTGCCGCCGCCAGCTGAAGCGCGGTCTTGGCGTACGAGTTGAAGGTGACGCTGCCGTACCCGACGAACAGCAGCACGCCGAACAGCACCGGCAGCGTGGGGGACAGCGCCGCCGCGGTGATGGCGATGCCCCAGCCGATCGCGGCGGTGGCCAGCCCGCGCATCCGGACCCGGCCCTTCGCCGCCGACACGAGCCCGCCGACCACCGCGCCGGCGCCCATCACCGATGTCATGGCGCCGTACATGCCGGCCCCGCCGTGGAACGTGTTGTCGGCCACCAACGGGAGGCTGACCTGGAACTCCCAGGCGAGGGTGCCGATGATCGCGATCATCATCAGCGGCAGCGCGAGCTGTGGGGTGCTCCGCACGTAACGAAGCCCGGCGCGCAGCTGCCCGCGTTCCCGGCGCGGTCGTGGCGACTGCCGCAGCTCGCCGCTGGACATCATCGCCAGGGTGATGAGCACGGCCACGAACGACACGGCGTTGAGGCCGAAGCACAGCGCGAGGCCCAGGCCCGCGGCGATCACACCGCCGAACGCCGCGCCGAAGATGCGGGCCATGTTGACCATGACCGAGTTGAGCGTGACGGCGTTCGACAGCTGCTCGGGCGGGACCAGCTCCGAGATGATCGACTGGCGGGCCGGGTTGTCGAAGACGTTGACGAAGCCGAGCATGCCGGCGAGCACGTACACCATCGGCAGGTTGATGACGTGGGTACCGACCAGCACCGCGAATGCCGCGGCGAGCAGCCCCGAGGCCGCCTGGGTGACGTAGAGCACACGGCGCTTGTCCAGCCGGTCGGCGATCACGCCGCCCCAGGGCCCGAACAGGAACATCGGCGCGAACCGCGCCGCGGTGGTCAGGCCGAGCGCCGTTCCGGAGTGGGTGAGCTGCAAGACGAGGAACGACTGCGCGACGGTCTGCATCCAGGTGCCGCTGACCGAGACGAGCTGGCCGATGAAGTACAGGCGATAGTTACGGGTCGACAGTGACGCGAAGGTGGCGCGTCCCATCGTGCCGAGCCGTGACCTCATGAGCTGGTCGGGATTTGCTGCAGCACGTACGGGCCCTCCGCCAGGTCTCGCACCCCTTCATGGCCAGAAACACTCGGCGCGGGTGGCGCTCGATGACGTCAGTCCCCAAGTCCCCAAGCCCCGGGCAGATGCCCGCGCGGCCGAGTCATGATTCAGTATATCGGATATATTCCGGCCGGAACGGGGCGCCCCCAGTGGCATCCAGCACGTTGGGCCGGACGCCGGAGGCTTGTGGCCTCCGGCGTCCGGTGGGGGGTGGGGAGCAAAGTTCAGGTGGCGATGTCCGGATAGGGCAGCGTGAAGTGGCTCAGTTTCCGCGCGTACTCGCGCTGGAACGCGAGCGGCTCCTCGTGGTCGCGCTCGAACATGGCGATGAACAGCGTCAGCGTCAGGAACGGATGCGCGCCCAACTCGAACAGTCGCGGATAGTCATGCGTGCCGAGCGCCTCGCGCTCGGCGTCGGTCAGGCGTAGCCAGGTGCTGGCCTCCGCGGGGTGGCAGTTCAGCAGGGCGTTCGCGCGCTCGGCCTCCCACCACGCGACGGTGCCGCGCGGGTCTTCCCGGTACCGCTCCACGAGTTCGGGATCCCGGTCGACGGTGTAGAGGAACTTGTCCAGCAGGTAGCGGCTCATGCCGGATCCTCGCTCCGCTGCGGTCCGGCATGAGGCACAGTCGCACTGCAATTCCGAATCGCTCGCTCACGCTCGCTCATGCCGGCGCTCCGTTCGGGTACCAGGTGAAGTAGGCCTCCATGGTGTGGAACAGGTCGAGGGTGTCGACGTAGTCGGCCTTCGCCCCGGCCCCCGCCACGCCCATCATCAGCATGAAGTCCATGAAGCCGTGGGTGGCGTTGCCCGGCCCGTGCAGGCTGTCGAGGGTCACCTCCGACAGGCAGCCGTCCAGGTCGCCGGTCGCGATCCACTCGACCGCCCGCCGGTCGAACTCCGGATCCGGCCCGTGCGGCCCGAACTGGCGCGGCCCGCCCAATTCCAGCGAGAGGTGGCCGGTGCCGATGATCGCCACCCGCAGCTGGCTGGGCCAGGACTCGACAATCTCGCGGATGGCGCGGCCGAGCGCGACGAACCGTCCCGGCCGTGGCAGCGGCGGCGCGAAGATGTTCGTGTAGATCGGCACGATCGGCAGGTCCGCCTCGGGCCGCAGGGTGATGATCGGGCAGGTCACGCTGTGGTCGATGCGCAGCTCGTTGCTGAACGCCAGATCGAAGCCGGCGTCGAGGCCCTCGCGCAACAGGTGGGCGGACAGGTCCTCCTGTCCGCGCAGCAGCATCCGGGGCAGGCCGAACTCGCGCTCCTCGTTGTACCAGTTCGCGTCGTAGAACGGGGCCTTGCCGACCAGGAACTGCGGCATGTTGTCCAGCCACAGCTGGTGGAAGTGGTCGGAGCCGACCATCACGAGCACATCGGGTTTCGCCCGGGTCAGCGTCTCCCGGAACGCGTGAATCTTGCGTACCCACTCGTCCGCGAATGGCGGCCGGTCCTCGCCGGTGGCCGTGCTGGCCCGGTAGTAGAACGGGTGGTGGGTGGAGGCGATGACCGCGACGACGGTGGCCATGGCCGGCTCCTCTCAGGCGCCTGAAGCGTTCTCCGGCGGGACGACGGGACTGTTCGGGGGCTCGTAGCGGGCGTTGCGGTCGACGGCCAGGTAGATGTCCATGCCGATCGGGTTGCGCCGCTCCTCGGCCAGGTGGCCGAGCAAGCCGGCCGCGCGGGCCAGCAGCGCGAAGCCGCGCAGCAGGTCGATGGGCAGACCGAGGTCGGCGAGGGCCGCGCCGCACACCCCGGCGCCGTTGAGCGGAAGGGTACGGCCGAGTACCCGCGGATGGACCCGGCCGATCGCCTCGAACAGGCGCAGGTGCGGGCCGCGCAGCCCCTCCTCGTCGGCGATCCGGATGAGGGCGGGCGTGCGCGGGTCGCCGCCCTTGTGGACGGGGTGGCCGAGCCCGGGGATGAACCGGCCGGCGGCCCGCGCCTCGGTGACGGCCGCGAGCGCGACGGCGTCCCAGCGGGCATCGTCCCACCCGGCCCAGTCCGGGGCGCCGTCGTCCGGCTCATCGCCGTGCGGGTTCATGCCGTGCGGGTTCATGCCGTGCGGCTCGGCCCCGGCCCCGGCGCCGGCCGGATCGCGGCCGTCCGCGGCCGGATCGGTGAGCCGCGCGTCCGCGGCCGGATCGCTGAGCCGCGCGAGCGCGTCGGCGAGGAACCGCCCGCAGTCCTCGGTCACGCCGAGGAAGCGGGAGCCCCCGCCGAGCAGCCCGGCGGCGAACGCGCCCTGAAGCGCCTCGGGTGCGCTCAGGTAGGTCAGCCGGGCGGCGATCGCCGTGGGGGTGAAGCCGTGGTCGGCGAGCGCCACGAGCACCGTCTCGAAGACCCGCACCTCGCCCGGGGTTGGGCGGCGGCCGGCGACCAGCCAGTACGCGAGTTCGCCGAAGCCCACCTTGCCCATCAGGTCCGCGGCGAGGTCCTGCCCGAGCAGGCGGATAGTGGTCGCGTCGGACGTGCCGATCGACGTGGGGAAGCTCAGTCGCTCGTCAGCCACCTGCGGATCTCCTCACCGTGTTCGTCGAGCCCCGGCGGTGGCAGCTCGTACCGCGCCGGCGTTTCCGAGAAGCTGATCGGGTTGCGCACGCCGGGCACCGCCGACGGGCCCTCGCCCACCGTGACCACCGGCCGCAGGCCGAGCTCCTCGGCTAGCGCCACGCCACCGTCGATGGTGTTGATCGGCGCGCAGGACACTCCGGCGGCGAGCAGCTCGCGGAACCACTCATCCTTGGTGCGCGTGCGCAGCCGCTCGACCAGCAGCGGCCGCAGCTCGTCGCGGTTGGCGGTGCGATCCTGATTCCGGCCGAACCGCGGGTCGTCCGGTAGCTCGGGCAGGTCCAGCACCTGGCACAGCCTCCGGAACTGCCCGTCGTTACCGGCGATGACGATGAGCTCACCGTCGGCGGTCGGCAGCGGCTCGTACGGGAACAGGCTGGGATGCGCGTTGCCCATCCGGTACGGCACCACGCCGCCCGCGACGTAGCCGCTGCTGTGGTTGACCAGACCGGACAGGGCCGACGAGAGCAGGTTGACCTCGACGTGCTGCCCGCGCCCCGACTCGGTGCGATGGTGCAGCGCGGCGAGGATGCCGATGGCCGCGTGCAGCCCGGCCATCACGTCGAAGACCGAGATGCCCGCACGGTACGGGGGGCCGTCCGGGTCGCCGGTGAGGCTCATCAGGCCGGAGATCGCCTGCACCATGAGGTCGTAGCCGGGGTACGCGGCGCCCGCGCCGGTGCCGAAGCCGCTGATCGAGGCGTACACGATGCCGGGGTTGCGCGCGGAGACGGCCTCGTAGTCCAGCTCAAAGCGGTGCAGGCCGCCGGGGCGCAGATTTTCGATCATCACGTCGGCCCGATCCGCCAACGCCCGCGCGACGGCCAGGTCCTCGGGTGACTTCAGGTCCAGCGCGATCGAGCGCTTGTTGCGGTTGACGCCGAGGTAGTAGGTCGAGACGTCGTCGCGCACCGGGGGCATCCAGGTGCGGGTGTCGTCGCCGCCCGGGCCCTCTACCTTGATGACCTCGGCGCCGAGGTCGGCCAGCAGCATGGTCGCGTACGGTCCGGCCAGGATGCGGGAGAAGTCGGCGATCAGCACTCCGCTCAGCGGCCCGCCGCCCCGTGCCTCGGTCATGGTCGCGCCTCCGGCACACCCCGCGTCGCTGCCGCCGGTCGCGTCACGGAGCGTCGCTCGGGCGCGCTCGCTGCTCGCGTCATGCTCGCTGCTCGGTCACGGTGGGGGCTCCGTCATGGTCGGTACGCTGGAATCCGCTCGGGTGCGGTGCGGTGCGGTGCGGTGCGATCGGATCCGATGGTTGCGCGGGATCCGCTCGCGACGCTGAGTTCGCCGGTGGATCGGGTCGGGTCGGATCGGGTCGTGGATCGAATCGGTGCGTCGATCGGGTCGGGGCGTCGATGGTGTCCGCACTGCGGACCACTGTCCGTCGCAGCCAGTCTCTGCCGCCCCGGGCGCCCTGTCAATCGCTTGACGCGACCACGCTCTGCAACTGTAGAGGCCACGCGTCGCGGGCGCGAACGGTGCTCAAGGCCCCTTGACGTCGTCGGCGGCCGGGATGACACTTGGCGTCACTCGACCTCCGACCGCGCAGCGGACGGCTGTCCGCCCCGCCGGTACTCATTGTCGAATTGGAGTGAGCGGGATGAGTTCAAGCGACGAGCGGGAGCCGGTAGCCGGCCGCCCGGTACTTTTTCGTAACGGCCTGGTCCTGACGATGGATGACGCGCACACGGTCCTGCCGGGAGCGGATGTGCTCGTCGTCGGGGAGCGGATCGCGGAGGTCGGCGTCGGACTGGCCGCGCCGGACGGCGCCCTCGAGATCGACGCCTCCGGCGGCATCATCATGCCCGGGATGATCGACACCCACCGGCACATGTGGCAGACCGCCATGCGGGGGTACGGCGCGGACTGGACGCTGACCCAGTATTTCGTGTGGTATTACCTCGAGTCCGGCAAGCTGTTCCGGCCCGAGGACGTATACGCCGGCAACCTGCTGGCCGCCATCGAGTCGATCGACGCCGGGGTCACCACTACCGTCGACTGGTCGCACGGCCTGCAGACGCCGCAGCACGCCGACGCGGCCGTCGACGCGCTCGAGGCCGTGCCCGGCCGCTTCGTGCTGGCGTACGGCAACATTCAGCAGGGGCCGTGGGAGTGGGCGACCAGCCCGGGGTTTCGCGACTTCGTCGAGCGGCGCGTGCACCGCGGCGACGACATGCTCGGCTTCCAGCTGGCGTTCGACGTCACCGGTGACCCAGCGTTCCCGGAGAAGGCCGCCTTCGAGGTCGCCCGCGAGTTGGACGTGCCGGTCACCACCCACGCGGGCGTGTGGGGCGCGACCAACGACGACGGCATCCGGCTCATGCACGAGGGCGGCTTCATGACGCCGTCGACCGTCTACGTGCACGCCGCCACGCTCACGCCCGACTCGTACCACCGGATCGCCGCCACCGGCGGTTCGGTCTCGGTGTCCACCGAGAGCGAGCAGAGCGCCGGGCAGGGATACCCGCCCACCTGGCAGCTGCGCCATCACGACATCCCGGTGTCGCTGTCCATGGACACCAGCGTGTGGTGGAGCGGCGACCTGTTCTCGGCGATGCGGACCACGCTCGGTGCCGACCGTTCCCGCGAGCACCTGGAGGCGCACGGTCGCCAGGAGACCATCACCCACTGCCACCTGCGTGCCGAGCAGGTCGTCGAGTGGGCCACCCGAGGCGGCAGCAGGGCGCTGGGGCTCGACGCCAGCGTGGGCAGCCTGGAGGCGGGGAAGAAGGCCGACGTGGTGCTGATCAAGAATGATCACTCGCCGGCGATGTTCCCGATCCTCAACCCGTACGGCCACGTGGCCTTCCAGGCGCAACGCGGTGACGTGCACTCCGTCGTGATCAATGGTCGCCTGGTCAAGCGCGAGCACCGGCTCGTCGGGATCGACCTGGCGAAGGCGCGCGACGGCGTCCAGGCCACGATCGAGCACCTGATGTCCAGCATGGGCGCCGACGCATGGACGAAGGGCATGAACCCGGACATCCCGGCGACGAAGGTGCTCGACAACCCGTACACGTACACCGCGTGGGACGCGGGCACCGCCCAATGGAAGCATTAGCCTTCGGTTTTCCGGGCTGACGCGTTCGCGGATCGGCGGATGTGCCCGGGTCGGTGGCGATTCGAGAACGGACGGTAGACGGCGCGATGGCACGGGAGACGGGACCCGACTTCATCGAAGCCCTGGCTCGCGGGCTCGACGTGCTGCGCTGTTTCCGGCCGGGGGAGCCGGTCATGACGCTGAGCGAGGTCGCCGCCGCGACCGGCCTGGCCCGCCCGACGGCCCGGCGCATCCTGCTCACCCTCGACGAGCTCGGGTACGTGCGTGCCGCCGATCGTGGCTTCGCGCTCACTCCCCGGGTGCTCGACCTGGGCATGGCCTACGTCAACTCGCTGGGCATGTGGGACATCGCCCGGCCGCACATGCGGCGCCTGGTGGAGCAGACGGACGAGTCGACCTCCGTGGCGCAGCTCGACGGCAGCGACATCGTCTACGTCGCCCGGGTCGCGGTACCGAAGATCGTCACGCTGGCGGTCACGATCGGCACCCGCTTCCCGGCGCCGGCCACGTCGATGGGGAAGGTGCTCCTGGCCGCCCTGCAACCGGCGGAACTCACCGACGTCCTCGCGAACCCCAGCCGGTCGGGCATCGCCGCCCGGTGGCAACCCGAGCGCGATGAACTCGACCGGACGCTTCGCGAGGTCCGCGCACGCGGCTGGGCACTGGCGGATCAGGACCTGGCCGCCGGCATCCGCTCCGTCGCCACCGGCGTACGCGACGGCGACGGCCGGGTGGTCGCGGCCATCAACGTCACCGTCCACGCGGCGGAGACCTCGATGGAGAAGCTCACCGGGGAGCACCTGCCGCGCCTGCTGAGCACCGCCGCGGACATCAGCCGGGACTGGGCCCTGCGGGACACCGTGCCGATCATCGTCCAGGAGTCCGCTACCCGCCACGCCGCCAACCGTCGCAACACCGGGGGCGCGACCGTGGCCGGGGGTGCCGACCCCGAGGCCCCGGGAGGCACACCGGTCCGGGATGCCGTCTTCGACCCCGCGCGTTAGTGCCGGAACCAAATCCGGGTCGAGTGTCCGAGCTGGTGTGATCGGGTCGCCCGCCGAGGTCGGGTCGTCGTCGCGTGCCGGGCCGCCCGTCGCGGTCGGGGTCATCTGCCGCGGTCGGGTCGTCTGCCGCGGTCGAGTCTCCGCTGCGGTCGGGTCTCCGCTGCGTCGAACGAGGCGGCAACCGCTGAGGGGCCGCTGCCCAATTCCGGCCCGGTCCACCGTCCGGAGGACGGGCGAGCCGTTTCCGGGCATGATGAGGTGACTCAGGAGGGGAGTGTCCGATGATCGGCACGTTGCGCGCGGTGGTGGTCGACGCACCCGACGTACGGCGGCTCGCCGCGTTCTACACCGCTCTCGGCGGGTGGACCGAGCAGTACGCCGACGAGGGCTGGATCGCGATGGATACCGGGGACGGGTGGCGCGTCGCCGCCCAGCGCAGCACCGACCACGTGCCGCCGCGGTGGCCCGACCCGGCGTACCCCCAGCAGGCGCACCTGGACCTGCGCGTGCCGGACCTCGACGCCGGCGAGGCGTTGGCGGTCGAGCTGGGCGCCCAGCCGCTGCGCAAGAGCGAAAACTGGTACACGCTGGCCGACCCGGCCGGGCACCCGTTCGACCTGTGCCTGTTTCCGGCGAAGCAGGAGACCACGCTGATGGGCGTGATGCTCGACTGCCCGGACGCCAAACAGCTCAGCACGTTCTACGCGGAACTCCTCGGCAAGCCCGTCACCTACGAGGGCGAGGGCGTGGCGATGATCGGTGAGGACGGGGCGCAGCCGGTGATGTTCCAGCAGATCACCGAGTACCACGCGCCGCGCTGGCCCGACCCGGCGCACCCGCAGCAGTTCCATCTCGACGTCACCGTGGACGACGTCGACGCGGCCGAGGCGGCGGTGCGCAAGCTCGGCGCCACCTCGCTTTCCTTCAGCGGAGTGAACTGGCGGGTCTACGCCGACCCGGCCGGCAAGCCGTTCTGCCTCTGCTGGGACTGACCGGATCCCGTTGCGTCGATCGAACGGTCGCCGGCCCCGGCGAGCACAACCGCGATCCGACCGCGCTGCGACGACGCGGCCGGATCGACGCCCCAGACTCCGCCCGCGCCGGGCCGGCGCGGCGAGTCCGGGGAGGCGAGTCCGGCCGGGCGAGTCCGGGGAGGCAGCGATTGGCGGGGCGGGGCTCAGACCGCTTCGGCTACCTTGTCGAGACGTGCCAGACCGGCCGGGGCGACGTTGCCCCCGGACAGCACCAGCACCGTCGTACCGGTACCCGTACCCGTAGCGCCGGCGGTGGGGTCGACCAGCCCGGAGCGCAGCGCGGCGAGCCCCACCGCGGCCGACGGCTCGACCAGGAGCTTGCTCGCGTCCAGCAGCTCCCACCAGGCGCGCAGGATGGCGTCCTCGGGGATCTCGATGATCTCGTCGACCAGCGCGCGCACGTGCGCCAGCGTGTGCTCGCCCGCGAACGGGGCGGTCAGGCCATCGGCGATGGAGACCGGCCGGGACGGCAGCGGCGCGGGCGCGTCCATCCGCAGCGCGTAGGTCATCGCGTTCGACGTCACCGGCTCCACCCCGATCACCCGGGCGCCGGGCCGCAGACCCTTGACCGCCGCCGCCACGCCGCTGATCAGCCCTCCGCCGCCTACCGGCACCAGCACCAGGTCGGCGTCGGGCGCGTCCCGAATGATCTCCGCGCCGACCGTTCCCTGGCCGGCGATGATGTCCGGGTCGTCGAACGGGTGCAGCAGCGCGTACCCCCGCTCGCGGGCAACCTCCTGGCAGGTGCCGAACAGGTCGTCCGTGAACACGATCTCGCCGCCGTACCGGCGGACGGACTCGACCTTCGTGACCACCGCGTTGGGCGGCATGCACACGACCACGGGGAGCCCGAGGGCGCTCCCGCCGAACGCGGTGGCCGCGGCGTGATTGCCGGCGGAGAACGTGGCGACACCCTTGGGCAGTTCGCCGCGGGACTGCCGCGCCAGCAGGGCGTTGAAGACGCCGCGAACCTTGAAGCTGCCGGCATGCTGAAGGTTCTCCGCCTTCACCGCGACGGGTACCCCGAGGGTCTGGCTCAGCCGGGAGGAGGGCAGCAGGGGAGTGGGTACGATCCGGCCGTTCAGGCGGGCCGCTGCCGCAGCGATGTCGTCGATGCTCACCAAGCGCATGGGTGCACGATACGTCCGCGGCGCCGAGACGGTGGACGGCTACCTACGGTGGAGGCGCCACAGCCGCTACCCCGCCGAATACGTGCGTCCCTTCCAGGCGCCGCCGCGTCCCCGGTAGTGCTGCACGGCCGAGTCCACGGTCATCGCCAGGTACAGCGTCGCGGTGAACGGCAACGCCAACGCCGCCGGCCACGGCTGCCGGTAGTAGCGCAGCATCGGCGCGTACGTGGCGGCCATCAGCAGCCAGCCGGCGGCCCCGGCCGCGAGCACCGGCACGTCGCCGGTGAGCGCACCGACCACAGTGGACACCGGAGGCACCAGGAACACCAGTGCCAGCCCCAGCACGGTACCCGCGAGCACCACCGGGTTGTAACGCAGCTGCGAGTACGCGCTACGGGACACCATCCGCCACAGGGTGTCCAGGTGCGGGTACGGCCGGATCGAGTCGACCCGGTCGGCGAGCCCGAGGAAGGTGCGCCCACCGGCCCGCTTGAGCAGCCGCGCCAACGCCACGTCGTCGATGACCGCGCCCCGGATCCCGTCCAGCCCGCCGGCCCGCTCCAGGGCGGCCCGGCGCACCAGCCCGCAGCCGCCGGCCGCCGCCGCCGTGCGGGTACCGGGCCGGTTGCTCCACCGGAACGGGTACAGCAGGGCGAAGAAGTACACGAACGCGGGCACCACCACGCGTTCCCAGGCGCTGGCCACGCGCAACCGGGCCATCTGCGAGACCAGGTCGAGGTCGTGCCGCTCGGCGGCGCGCACCAGGGCGGCCAGCGAGTCCGGCCGGTGCGCGATGTCCGCGTCGGTGAACAGCAGGTAGTCCACCGGCCCGGCCTCGGCCACGCCGGCCCGCAGGGCCCAGAGCTTGCCGGCCCACCCGGTCGGCGGCTCACCCGGATCCACGATGGTCACCGTGGGCCACCGCTCGGTGACCAGCGCCCGGGTGCCGTCGGTCGAGTTGTCGTCGGCCAGAATCACCCGCACCGGGCCCGGATACTCCTGGCCGGCGAGCGTGGGCAGCGTGCCGGGCAGGATGGCCGCCTCGTCCCGCGCGGGTACGACGACGGCCACCGACGGCCAGTGCTGCGGGGCCGCTCCATCCGGCAGCCGGACGTCGGTGCGCCAGAACATCCCGCGCGCCAGCGCCAGCCAGACCCAGGCCAGCAGCGCCACGCCGGCCAGTACCAGGAGGATCGCCACACCGGCAGCCTGCCAGCCCGCGAGCCGCCGATGGCCGCGGGGGCGGGGCCGGTGCGGTGGAACCGGCGGCGGGAACGGGGCGGCGGCACCGGCGGCGGCAACCGGGCGGCGGCAACCGGGCGGCGGCACCGGGCCGGTCGTGGCGCGGGCGAACACGCCGGTGCCTTTCGGGCCAGACCCCCATCAGACGGATCACAGCGGGCTTTGAGTTACTATCCACCGTGCCCGCAGCATGTTTTGAGCTATGAGGTCGAGTATCGGCTACACGCCACGCGCCGCCGTCTCGCCGGCCGGCCCGTGGTCGCCGCTCGGCGACAGTGGCATCGAGCGGGCGAACGGATGACCGGCGGAGCAGGGGGCGGCATGCAGCCACGGGCGACCCGCGTGCCGACCGTCTCCGATCGGCGCCCACGGGCGCGCCGGCCGCGTGCGGCGGAAGGTCATCACCGCCCGTGAGAATCCTTCCTCATGTCGCTGCCCACCCGTGCGGGCCGCCGCGCTCCGGCACCGTCAGCCCTGGCGAGAACCTACCGGGAGAGTCATTGTGAACACCGCCTCCGTACCCGCCGGAAGCCCCGAGCGCGGCTCGCTGACCAAGGTGGTCTACATCCTCGGTCGCGGTCGCAGCGGGAGCACCACCCTCGGGCAGGTGCTCGGCGCCGGCAACGGCTTCTTCTACGCCGGTGAGATCCGGTACCTGTGGGATCCGGTGCTGACCCACAACACCCCGTGCGCCTGCGGCGAGCAGCTGTCCGAGTGCCCGGTGTGGGGCAAGGTGCTGGCCGAGCTGACCCACATCGATCTCGACCAGATCGTGCGTTACCAGCGGGAGGTGCTCCGGGAGTCGAACCTCGTCCGGCTGATGCGCACCCGCCCGGACCAGGCCTGGCCCGCCCTGGCGGCCTTCCGGGACGCCACCGACGACCTCTACTCGGCCATCGCCAAGGTGACCGGCTGCCGGGTCATCGTCGACTCCTCCAAGCGGCCGTCGCACGCCCTCGTGCTGCGGTACGCGCCCTCCCTGGCGCCGTACTACGTGCACCTGGTGCGTGACCCGCGCGCGTCGGCGTACTCGTGGCGCAACCGGCAGTACAGCGGCGGCGCTGGCGACCAGATCCGGCAGCGTTCCTCCTTCGACGCGACGCTGCGCTGGCTGCTGCTGAACGTGAGCTCGGAACTCATCACGTACCGGACCGGCCGGGAGCGCCTGCGCCGGATGAGGTACGAGGACTTCATCGCCGCCCCGCGCGACACGATCGCCGAGCTGGCCGACTGGGTCGGCGAGACCCTCGACGAGTCCAGCTTCGCCGACGAGCGCACGGTACGCGTGCCGGTCAGCCACGCGATCGCCGGCAACCCGGTGCGCAGCCGCACCGGTGAGGTGGTGCTCAGGGACAGCGGCGAGTGGCAGCGCAGCCAACCGTCGCGGGACCGGCTCATCGCGACCACCGTGGCGGCGCCGGTGCTGCACCGCTACGGCTACCCGTTCAAGCCCTGAGCGCGGTCAACACCCTGGGCGCGGTCCAAGCCCTGGGCGCGGTCAACACCCTGGGCGCGGTCCAGGCCCAGGGCGCGGTGGCGCGGGTCTCAGCCCGCCTCGGGTGAGACCGGCCCGACTCCGCCCCGCACGCGCGGCCGGGCGTTGCCGTCGGTGCCGCTCCCGCTCCCGCCGTCCGGTTCGTCCCCGCCGTCGTCGCCCGCCTCGGTGGCGGCCCGCCCGCCGAGGTCCGGGCCCGCCGAGGCGTCCCGGAGGAGTCCTTCGGACTGTTCGCCCACGCCACCACCCGGCTCGGCCGGGTCGCTCCGGCGCCCCCGCTGCAGCAGCGCGAACCAGGCCAGACCGGCCGCGGTCAGCACCGAGGCGATGTAGAAGTTCAGCCGCAGGCCGAGGAAGTGCTGCGAGGGGTCCACGCGCAGCGTCTCCTCGAAGATGCGAAACGCCGAGTACCCGGCGACGTACAGCGCGAACAGGCTGCCGGTGCGGACCCTGCCACGCCGGCCGAGCCAGACCAGGAACCCGGCCAGCGCCAGATCCCAGACCAGCTCGTACAGGAACGTGGGGTGGAACGTCGGGTCCTGGAGGAATCCGGCCGGACGGTGGGCGGGAGAGATCTCCAGGCCCCAGGGCAGGTTGGTCGGTCCGCCGGTCAACTCCTGGTTGAAGTAGTTGCCGATCCGGCCGATCGCCTGGGCCACCAGCAGCGCGGGCGCCAGCGCGTCCATCATGGCGGTGACGCTGACCCCGGCCCGGCGCAGCCGCCAGACGCATACGAGTGTGCCCAGGGCCACACCGCCCCAGATGCCCAGGCCGCCGTCCCAGACCGCGAGCGGACCCCACCAGTGCGGCGGGATGAACTGCGGCGTGGTCAGGTCGAAGTAGATGCGGCCGCCGACGATCCCCGCCGGCACGCCCCACACGGCCATCTCCTCGATCAGGGACGGATCGCCGCCCATCGCGCGCCACCGGCGGCGGCCGATGAGGATGGCCAGGGCGATGCCGACGAGGTACATCACCCCGTAAAAGTGGACGAAGAGCGGTCCCAGGTGGAAACCGTTCTGCGACGGGCTCGGGATGGATGCAAGCGGCATAGTCCGAGGGTATTGCGTGATCCGCCGAAGCCGCCCCCGCCGCGGGGCGCGGCGATCACAAACTAATTTCGCTACTCTAGTTGCGTAATTGGCGCCGGCCGGGCTACCGTCGCGTCCACTGACGCCGCCCGGCGGGCGGGGCCGCAGGCCGGTCCGCGCGGGCCAGAGCCGGTCCGGGCGACGGGACCGGTCCAGGTGACGAGGCCGGGCCGATCCGGGCCGGTCCGGGCTGCGGGCGACGGGCGACGGGCAGATGAGCGGAGCGGGGGGCGCATGGTGCGGGGACGGCCGCGGGACGCCACCGTGGCGGACCGGGTGGTCGCCGTGGCGGCGCAGCTGCTGCGCGAGGGCGGGTACGCCGGCTTCACCATCGACGAGGTCGCCGTCCGGGCCGGGGTGGCCAAGACCACGCTGTACCGGCGCTGGCCGAGCCGCGACCATCTGGTCGCCGAGGCCGTCGCCGCCCTGATGGCGGAGGTGTCGCTGCCGGACACCGGCGACGTCCGCGCCGACCTGAGGCGGGCCACCCTGGCCGTCGCGGCCGGGCTGCGCGAGCCGCGGACCCGTGCGCTGATCGCGGAGCTGGTCGCCTACGGCGCCCGCCACGACGACCTCGGGGCGTTCCTGCGGGAGCTGTGGGCGCGCCGGCGGCAGGCCACGGGCGAGCTGATCGAGCGCGGGATCGCCGGCGGCCAGCTGCCCGCCGGTACCGATCCGGCGCTGCTCATCGACGCGCTGACCGGCCCGCTGTACTACCGGACCCTGATCACCGGGGAACCGATCACCGACGAGTACGTGGCCGCGCTGACCGACGCGGCCCTGGCCGGGGCCGGTTCGCACCGCGCGGGCACGCGCGACGCCTCCGGCGTGGCCGGCGAGTGCCGGGAGGCGCGATGAGTCTGCTGTCCTACGAGGTTCGGGCCGAGGCCGAGGTGGCCGCCACCGCCGAGGAGGTCTGGCGGGTGCTGACCGACCTGCCCGGCTACCCCGACTGGCACCCGGCCATCGTGGAGACCAGCGGAGCGCTGCGGGTCGGCGCCCGCCAGCGGGAGGTGGTGCGCGCCGGCAACGGGCGCACGCTCACCTTCCGGCCGGTGCTGACCGTCGTGGCGCCGGGCCGGGAGCTGACCCGGCGCGGCCGGCTGCTCGCGCCGGGCATCTTCACCGGCGTACACAGCTACCGCATCGAGCCCGCCGGAGACGGCCGGGTACGGGTCATGCAGGCCGAACGGCTGAGCGGAGTGCTCGTACCGTTCCTGCGCGGACGGCTGGCCACCGACACGCGGGCACAGTTCGAGGCGGCCCTCGCCGGCCTGGCCGCCCGGCTGGAAAAAGATCGCCGGCGGTAGATTGTCCGCGACCGAAGGGAGGCCGGATGGGTGACATCGCGGTCGCGTCCGGACGTGAGGCGGCGCCCGAGGCGGCCCAGCCCCTGGACTACTACCTGGTCCTCGCCGAGGGCGGGCCGGCGGCCAGGCCCGACGGGTTGGTGGTCGAGGAGTTCGTGCTCGCCGAGGACCATTCGGCGCTCGCGCTGGCCAGCGCCGGGTGGGGTCCGTCCGACGACCGCTGGTGGAGCTCGGCGGCGCTGAGCCGGACCATGCGTACCGATCCCGAGCTGCGCGCCCGGGTGGTTCCGGTCGACCGCGACGATGCCGGGGACGTCTACCGCCGGCTCGGCGGCGGTGAGCTGCCGGACGAGGAGACGCTGCGGACCCACTTCAGCGACCAGGCGAGGCTGGCCGATTCGGCGCCGCTGTGGCTCGGCACCGAGGCGCCCCCGGACGGGTACCGGGAGAAGCGGGTGTACCGCGTCCTGTTCGCCAAGGAGTTGACCGCGCCACGGCTGGCGGACCTGTCGGCGCTGTGGGGGCTGGAGCCCGCCGGCGACGTGCGCGACCCGGGGACCCGGGTGGTCGGCACGGCCCGGCGGGCGCGGGACGGCGACCTGTTCACCTGGGACCTGCGCCGGATCGGCGAGGACATCGCGTGGTGCCTCGACGTGACGGCGTACCTGGCGACCGGCCCGGGACACTCGATCGGGCACCTGCTGTCGGAACTGCGGGCGGCGATGCGCCGCCAGGGGCTGATCCCGGTGACCATCGAACGCTTCGCCTGACCCCGCGCCGGCGCCGGCGTGGATCGCTTGCCGCCGGGGCTTCAGGCTTCGATCGCCACGTCGGTGACCGAGCCCCACAACACCGAACGGTCGGGCAGCGCTCGGCCGGCCAGCGGCGGGCGGTCCCGGAAGCTGCGCACGACGACCGGGCCGCCGGGCCGCAGGGCGTGGCGCAGCGCGGCGCGCAGCCGCTCGGTGAAGGCCGGTGGCGGCCCGTCGAGCACGTTGGACAGGGTCACCGCGTCGTACCCGCCGGCCGGCGCCCGCTCCAGGTGCTCGATCACGTCGGCGTGTACCCACTCGATGTCCGCACCCGGCGCCGCCGCGGTCGCGGTCGCCGGGCCGGGGCCCTCGCGGCCCAGCAGCAGCCGCCACACCCACGGGTTCGTCGCGTTCGGGTAGCGCCCGACGGTGGCCTCGATGCGCCGGCGCAGCACCACGTCGAACCGCGGCGGCACCAGCCGGTGCAGCCCGGCACGCAGGATGCCGGCCAGCGGCCCGGCCGGTCGCAGGCCAACCCCCATCAGCGCCCGCAGCAGCGGCCGGTCCAGCTCACGCCGCCACCGCCGGGCCTGCTCCGCGGGGTCGTCCAGGGCCAGGAATTGGGCCATCGCGGCCGGCCGCCAGGCCGGGACCGCGGCGGCGGCCGCGGCGCGCCCGATGGCCATCAGCCGGTCGGCCGTGCCCGTGACGGTGGGCCCGCCGGCCACCCGGGCGCGGGCGTAGGCGAGCTGGATGGGGTTGATGTCCACGGCCGTGACGCGATGGCCGGCGCGGGCCAGCGCGGCGGCGGTGTCGCCGGCCGACGCGATCGCCAGCACCCGGCTCGCGGGCGGAAACAGGGCCAGCTCGACCGCGTGGTCCTCGTACATCCGGCCGAACAGCACCTGCGGTCGCCGCCCGGGCGTCAGCCGCCCCGCCTCCCACGGGCTGTCCATCCGCCCCTCCGTTCCGGCCGCGGCTCACACGCGGCCACCCGCCACCCGATCCCGTTTGACGCAGAGTAGCCGGGAGGGCGGGGCAGCGGACGCCGGGATGCTGCCCACACCCATCGACCGCCGTACTATCACCTGTCACCCGTAGTGACGGAATGAAACATGTTGGTAACGGCTCCCGTTGCGGTGAACGATCGCCGGGCGGCGGTGCGTGCCTCACGATCAGAACCGCCCAGGTACACAAGGAGTTGAATGTGCCAACCCCTCTGACCCGGAATCTGATCGTGAATGGCCGGCGGCGCAAGGTCTCCGTGCCCGATGACGCCGAGCCCCTGCTGTACGTGCTGCGGGAGCAGTGCGACCAGCGAGGGCCGAGGTTCGGCTGCGGTGTCTCCCAGTGCGGAGCCTGCACAGTCATCGTCAACGGCACGGTGACCCGATCCTGCGTCACCGATCTGAACACCGTGCCGGACGGGGCGTCGATCCAGACGCTGGACGGCATCGGCACCGAGCAGCGGCCGCACCCGTTGCAGCAGGCGTTTGTGGACCAGCAGGCGGGCCAGTGCGCGTTCTGCATCAACGCCATGGTCATGGGCGCGCTGGGCTGGATCGAGTCGCGCATCGCCGAGGGCAACCGGGCGGTCCCGTCCCGGCAGGAGATCACCGACTACCTGTCCGGCGCGGCACCCGGCTCCACACTCAACTACCTCTGCCGGTGCGGCACCCATACCCGCATCGTCGAGGCCATCCATTCCGGCGCGGCCCAGATGGTCAGAGAGCGGGTGAAGCGGTGAGCGCGGCCGAGCTGTCCCGCCGGGGATTCCTGAAGGGCGCCGGGTCGCTGGCCGTCGGGTTCGCCCTCGTGCCGGCCCTCGGGCTGCGCGATGTCGCGGTCGCCGCGCCGAGTGGCAAGGGGCCGAAGGGCTCCGGACCCGGGCACGACCGCCAGCTGCGGGTCGACCCGGTCACCCACGCGGGCGCCGACGACGCCTGGCTCATCCTCACGCCGGGCACGACCACCATCTACAGCGCCAGGGTCGAGCTGGGCACCGGTGTGCAGACGGCGCTGACCCAGATCGTGCTGGAGGAACTGCGGCTCGGCCTGCGCGGGGTGAACTTCGTCCAGGGCGACACCATCCTCACCCCGTCGGCGTCCACCACCGGCAGCAAGTCCATTCAGGACGGTGGCCCGCTGCTGCGGCAGGCCGCGGCAACGGCCTACCAGGCACTGCTCGGCCTCGCCGCCGAGGATCTGCGGGTCGCGCCGAACCAGCTCCGGGCCCAGGACGGTGAGTTCGTCGTCATCGGCTCGAAGCGCCGGGTCAGCTATGACCACCTGCTGGGCAAGGCGCACCTCCTGCTGACGTCGGACGCCATGGCCCCGGTCGTGGCCCCGTCGAACTACCGGATCGTCGGGCAACCCGTGTCGCGCGCCGACCTGCCCGGCAAGGCCCACGCCACGTTCGCGTTCGTCAGCGACGTGGTGGTCCCGGACATGCTGCACGGCAGGGTGATCCGGCCGACCGGGCGGAACTCGACGTTCTCCTCGATCACGCCGGACTCGCTGGCCC
This sequence comes from Rugosimonospora acidiphila, assembly GCF_039543385.1. NCBI lineage: Bacteria > Bacillati > Actinomycetota > Actinomycetes > Micromonosporales > Micromonosporaceae > Rugosimonospora > Rugosimonospora acidiphila. Next base: position 57,388 of record NZ_BAABJQ010000014.1, on the reverse strand, counting down.
GCGCGCAGGCCATTCCGGGCTTCGTGAAGGTGGTGCAGCGGGGCAACTTCGTCGGCGTGGTGGCCACCTCCGAGTACGCCGCCTCGGTGGCCGCGGCGCCGGCCACCGGGATCGTGGTGGAGTGGGAGCCGGGGCCGGCGCTGGCGCCGCAGGAGACGCTCGACGCCGCGCTGCGCGACCCCGACAACCACTACCTGGACTACACCGACCAGAACGTCGGGGATTTCGCCACCGCCTTCGCGGGCGCGCAGCGGCAGCTCACGGCGCAGTACTTCAGCCCGTTCCAGATGCACGGCGCGATGGGCGCGTCGTGCGCGGTCGCCGACGTGCGCGCCAAGCCCGATCCGGTCACCGGAGTCCAGGCCACCATCTGGTCCGGCACCCAGAACGTGTACGGGCTGCGGGGAGTCCTCGCCGCGCTGCTGTTCGGCTCCGCCGACGACGTCGAGAAGGTGTACGTCAGGTACGAGGAGGGCTCCGGCTGCTACGGGCACAACGGCGCCGACGACGTCTCGGCCGACGCGGCCCTGCTCTCGCAGGCGGTGGGCCGGCCGGTCCGGGTGCAGTGGACGCGGCAGGACGAGAACGGCTGGGAGCCGCTGGGCGAGGCGGCGTCCCACGACCTGGAGGCCGGCATCACCGGCGGCGAGATAGTGGCCTGGCACCACCGGCTCTACGCGCTGACCGCCAACAGCCGGCCGGGCGCCAACAACCCGGGCACGGTGCTGGCCGGCACGCTGATGGGCTTCCTACCCAACGATCTGCCGAACAACTCCCACGACTCGTCCGGCCGCAATTCGCCGGTCACGTACGACTTCGCGAACGTACTGACCGACGCGAAGCTCGTGCGCAGCTTCAACACCGACCCGGCCAGCCCGGCCAAGGCCACGGCGCCGCTGACCTACCGGTTCCTGCGCACCACCGCCCTGCGTTCGCTCGGCGGCTTCTCCAACTCGTTCGCCAACGAGTCGTTCCTCGACGAGATCGCCCACGCCACCGGGCGAGACCCGTTGCGGCTGCGGCTCGACTCGCTGTCCACGGATGCCCGGGCGCACGCCGTCGTCGCCGCGCTCGAGCCCTACTGGGACAAGCGCCCGGCCGGCGGGCACGGGATCGGCGCCGGGATCGCGTTCCACCAGTACGAGGTGGCGTTCACGTACGTCGCGGCGTACGTGGAGGTCCGGGTCGACCCGGCGAGGGGCGTGATCAAGGTCGACAGGGTGGTCGTCGCGCACGACTGCGGCCTGGTGATCAACCCGGACGGGCTGCGCAACCAGATCGAGGGCAACGTCATCCAGGGCGTGAGCCGGGCGCTGAAGGAGCAGGTCACGTACGGGCCGGTGAACGGTACCGCGCACACCGGCGTCACCAGCGTCGTGTGGGAGACCTCGTCGTTCCACCCCGGCCCGCAGTACTCGGTCGTGCGCTTCGACGAGGTACCGAAGATCGAGGTGATCCTCATCAACCGGCCCGACCAGCCGGCCTGGGGAGCCGGCGAGCCCACGATCGGCACCATCGGCGGCGCGATCGGCAACGCGGTGTTCGCCGCGACCGGCAGGCGTATCCGGCAACTGCCGATGACTCCGGACGTGTTCCTGGCGGCGCCGACCGAGTGACGCCGAACCCGGTGAAGCCGACTCGGTGACACCGGACCCAGTGACACCGGACCCAGTGACACCGGACCCAGTGACGCCGGACCCGATTGGCGGCCCTGTGACGCCGGGCGGCGGGCGCGCCCCGCTCGCCGCCCGGCCTGCCCTCGGTTAACCGCTGTTTCATCCTGGTTTCACCGATTGGTCTCCAACCATGCCCGCTCCACGAATTCGGGGCGAATTCCGATGCGCCGGACCGCACGACCTGGGGCGATGCGCGGTACGGTGCTGCCCATGCGGCTGAACTGCCAGGCGATCCTGGTCGACATCGATGGCACCCTGGTGGACTCCGCCGGTGCCGTGACCCGGGCGTGGTCCCTCTGGTCCAAGGAGTACGGCGTCGACGTCGACGCGGTGCTGCGCGTGTGTCAGGGCCGCCGCAGCGAGGACACGGTCGCCGAGTTCCTGCCCCAGGGGCAGCGCGAAGAGGCGCTGCGCCGGCTGGACGCGCTGGAGTTGGCCGACCTCGCCGAGGTCGTCGCCCTGCCCGGCGCGCACCCGCTCCTGGAGAGCCTGCCCTCCGGGCGGTGGGCCGCCGTGACGTCCGGCAACCGGGCGCTGATGGGCGCCCGCCTGGCCGCCGCGGGACTGCCCGTCCCCGAGGTGGTGGTCGCCGCGGACGACGTGAGCGCCGGCAAGCCGAGCCCCGAGGGATACCTCAAGGCCGCCGCGGCGCTCGGCTACGACATCGACAGGTGCGTGGTGGTGGAGGACTCGCGGGCCGGCGTGGCGGCCGGCCGCGCGGCGGGGGCGTGGGTGGTCGCCGTCGCTACCACCCATCCGGCCGCGCAGCTCGGCGTGGCCGACATCGTCGTACCCGATCTGACCGCGCTCACCGTGGACGTTATCGCGGGTGGCCTCCTGCTGAGGATCGCGAGCTGATGGGCGGCGGGTACGACTCCGGCCGCCCCCGCCGGGCGGCCGGGTGGCTCAGCAGGCCGTGATCGGCCAGCTCGGCGGCGATGCCCACGCTGGGGTTACGCAGGGTCAGGGTGAGGTGCATGTCCGGCGCCGCCTCGTGGGCGGCGATCAAGGCGCCGACCGCGGTCGGGTCCAGGCTGGTGGCCCGGGCGAAATCGACCACTATGCGGCGGCGCCGCTGTCGCATGAGAGCGTTGATCAGCTCGCGGCGGAGCTGATGGCTGCCGGTCTCGTCCACATTCCCACGCAGCGAAATCACCACGCTGTGGGCGAAGATCCGGGAGCTGACGGTGGGGGCCACCATCACTACCTCCGGGTCGGTAGGTTCATGCCGGCTTAACGTTACGGCCGGGCGATCGTGCTTATCCAGCCTCCCGGGGCTGCGAGCTGGTCACAGTGATCATAAGCGCGAATATATGGTGACCCTGCGTGACTGATTGCGGACTGTACCGGCTCGTAGCGGGCGTCGCCGCTGAACAACGCGTGAACGCCGCGCCCGTGCCCGGATCGCGGGTGGCCGGGCCGCGGGTGGCCAGACCGCGGGTGGCCGGTCCGCGGGTAGCCGGGGCGCGAGTCCCCGGCACCCGACGACGCCGACCCGGGTGGTCGACTCAGCCGAGCCCGGATCGGGCCAGCGGGGCGGTGCCCAGGATCCGCGTCACGTACTGGCGCACCGCGAAGTGCTCCGCGTCGCGCAGGCTGCGCACCTTGCCGTCCGCGATGGCCCGTCCGATGCCCGACTCGATCGCGGCCAGGTCATCGGGGGTGAGCCCCTGGTCGCGTACCCGGCGCAGCGCGACGCTGGTCAGCGCGTCGGGGGAGGGGTACCCGATGTCGTAGCGCAGGAACCGGTCACGGATCGCCTCGTCCACGAGGTCCGGCCGGTTGGTGGTGAGCACCAGCGCGGTGCGGCTGGTGTCCAGGTCGTCGACCGCGTGGAAGAACACGCTGTCCTGGGAGAAGTGCCACTCCTTGGCCTGGTCGCCGCCGCGCGCCATCAGGATCGACTCGATGTCGTCGAAGATGAGCACCGAGCGCTGCCCGTGCAGGCCGAACCCGTGCCGCGCGGCGTCGAAGAGCTCACGGATGCGCTTCTCGGTCTCGCCGTACTTGGACCGGGCGAGGTCGCTGCCGTCCACGACGACCGCGGCCACCCCGTCGCGCCCCGCGGCGCGGGGGAACCGCCGGACCAGCTCGTACGCCAACCGCCGGGCCAGCGTGGTCTTGCCGACGCCGGGCGGCCCGCTCAGCAGGAACCCGCGTACGGCGCCCCGGCGGATGTCGTGGCGCCACTGGTGCTCGACCAGCGTGGTCTGCTCCGCGACGAGGGGCAGGTGCAGCTCGTCGAGCAGTTCGCCGGAGCCGCCCGCCGCGGTCGGGTCGCCGTCGCCGAATTCGCTGCGCAGCCGCTCGAGGTCCAATGCCGTACCCGGGTACGCGGGGAACCCGTGGTCGTGGTGGTGCTCACTCATGCGCGTCCTCCAGCGGTGGGGTCAGGACCGGGAACGTTCCCGCTCCCGGTTGATCGCACCCGCCTCGATCGGGTTGCCGTCCTCGTCGTAGATGCGCTGGCTGCCGAAGCCCTCCGGCCACACGCTGGTGAACCAGGTGCGGATGCCGAAGGCGATGCGCAGCTGCTGAACCGGGTTCGGGTTGTCGTTGGTGTGTTCGTGCTCCCACATCGCGGGTGGGACGTAGAGCACGTCGCCGGCCTCCCACGGCACGTCGCGGCCCTGCATCTCGGTGTAGCCCTGCCCCTCGATGGCGTAGACGACCGCCTCCAGGTGCTTGTGGCGACCGCTGTGGTGGAAGGCCTCGTCCCGCCAGCGGGTGGTGACCGCCACGCTGACCGACCGGAAGCCGTTGCGGGGCACCACCAGGTGCTGGGTGAAGCCGTGCTGGTTGCGCACGGCCGCGATGTTGCCCTGCGCCGAGTAGGAGGGGTCGGTCGGCGCGTCCTCCAGATGGATCAGGGCGCGGCCGCCGTCGTCCTTGTAGTACTCGGAGACCTGAGCGGGCATCGCGGCCAGCTCGGCGGGGTCGTTGGGCCCGCACTCGGCGAGCTGCTGGATGCGCGCGACCCGGACGAAGCGCTCCAGGTCGAAGGCCATGCCCGACACGTACAGGACCGGCACGTCGCCGGTGTTGAAGTGCTGGTGCTCGTGCCAGAACGGGATGTGCAGCGTGCTGCCCTCGTGCCAGTCGAACCGCTGCCCCTCGATGATGCTGAAGCCCTCGCCGGAGAGGATGTGCAGGGACTCCTCGCCGTGGCGGTGCCGGCCGGTGTGCCAGCCCACCGGGATCTCGGCCTTGAGCACGTTGCTGCCCATGGTGGCGAAGCCGAGCTCGTTGGCCACCATGAGCTTGACCTTGGCGTCCTGTGGCGTGCTCACCCACGGGATGTCCTTGTCCCGCGCGACCGCGGGGGAGTTCCAGAATTCCTGCTGGAGGCGGTCGGGTGTTTCGAGCCAATCGTCATAGAAGGTCTTGGCCATGCCTCGCGTCCCTCCAGATGTAAACTGTGTGCTGGATACATTACACGGAAGCGGTGTTCCCGTGACCCAAGATTCTTTCCGGCTTCCGAGCGCCATTCGGGGGCGGTGGTGTCGCTGGCGTCGAGCGAAGTGGATATAGCATACTGTGATCTGCCACTGGCGGGTCGGCGCTTCTTCGGCCCGGTGCGGCAGCGCCAAACTCAGCTTTGCACCGCTGCCGCAACCACCGTGAAACGGCAACTCTCCAGGTACGTCTTACCCATCAGGGAGCCCAGTTGACAAACTCCGCCTCCGTTCCCGGTGACCGCCGCCTGCACCGTCGCACCACCTCTGACACGGTGGCCGACGAACTGCGCTCAGCGATCCTCCGCGGCGACTTCGAAGATGGCATGGAGCTCAACCAGGTCGACCTCGCCCGCGAGTTCGGTGTGTCCCGGGTCCCGATTCGGGAGGCGTTGCGCCAGCTCAAGGCCGAGGGCCTGATCTCCTCCGAGCCGCACATGCGCGCCGCTGTGGTGGGCCACACCCTGGAGCGGGTCATCGAGATCCTGGAGCTACGCATCCTGCTGGAGACGTACCTGCTCTCGCGCAGCGCCACCCGGATGACCAAGGGCGACTTCGCGGAATTGCGCGCCATGTGCGACAAGATGGGGCGCACCCGCAGCCACGAGGACTGGCTCGTGTTGAACACCGCGTTCCATGACCGGCTGTACGACCACGCCGACGCGCCGGTCGCCCGTGACCTGGCACACCAGCTGACCATGCGGGTGCAGCGCTACACCCGGATGGTCCGGTCCGGCCGCAACAAGCGCAGCGGCGACCCGAACGCGGAGCACGTCGCGATCCTCGACGCGCTGGAGCGGGGAGACGTGTCCGCCGCGCGGCAGGAGTTGGAGCGCCACATCCAGCACACGGCCGCGCGGGTCAAGCAGATCTTCGTAGACCGTGGTGAGCAGGCCAAAGCGACCACGGCCTGACGCCGGCGGCCGGCGCGCCCCACGCAGGGGCGTCCCACGTCCGTTCGCGACGCCCCGGGTGGGATCCACCCGGGGCGTCGCGCGTTTCGCCAGCCGGAACTCCCGCGCCGAAATCGGGGTGCGGTCAGCGCGGATGCGTCGCTCGAGTGTCTTGCATTCTGAATACAGTTGCCCAATACTGATAACGCGCAGAGCCGACACCAGCACGCGACGCGACCCGTGTCGGGGGCCGCGTCACGGGGTGCTGCTGTCGGGCCGATCAAGTGCAGCCTGTCGAAGGGACCATCGTGGGAGCCAATATTCGGTTTCATGAGTGGCGTACGGAACGCCGGATCCGGGCCGCGGCCACCAGGGGAATCCGGCCGCCACTGACCAATCCCCTCGACGAGACGCTCAATCCGCTGCCAGCCGAGGGCGAGCAGGTCAAGGACCGCCGCCAGCTCGTACCGGCCCTGGGTCTGCGCGAGTACTGGTGGCCGGCGCTGCCCAGCAAGAGGGTGCCCAAGAAGCGCCCGATCTACTGGAAGCTGCTCGGCGAGGAGTTGGCCTTCTTCCGCAACGCCGACGGCAGCGTGGCCGCGGTCAGCGACGTCTGCCCGCACCGCGGCGCGAGCCTCGCGCAGGGCAGGAGCTTCTATCCGGGCACCGTCTCGTGCCCCTACCACGGCGCGACGTTCGACGGTAAGGGCGCCTGCAAGGCGTTCATCACCGAGGGCCCGGCCTCGAAGATGGTCGGCGACCTGCGCGTGCGCGCCTACCCGGTGCAGGAGCACAAGGGTTGGGTCTTCGTCTGGATGGGCCGCGAGGAGCCCTCCCCGATCGAGCAGGACGTGCCGCCGGAGTTCTTCGAACCCGACACCACCATCGTGCTGACCACCTACACCTACTGGCGCAGCTCGTGGATCCTGGCCATCGAGAACCAGGATGACCCGCACAACTCCCTCTATGCGCACCGCAACTCGCTGATGCAGCTGATGTCGCCCCGGTTCCGGGCGCGTACCCCGGTCGGGCCGCGGGCCAAGCTGGTCGAGGACCGCGCCCTGGTCATCCTGAACCTCAACCAGAAGTACTACGCCGACGAGAACGGCCAGCTGCCCTACCAGATGCACTACCCGGACGTGGACGGCGTGTGGCCGCTGTCCCTGTGGCGCAAGCGGCTGTGGAAGCTGTTCTCGCCCTGGTACAAGTACATCGTCTGGCGGCCCTCGCGACTCAACCGCCGCTTCGAGGTGGAGGCCGAGGAGTGGGGCAAGGGCCGGGGCTCCTCGTGGCACCTGCCGGCGATCGTGCGCCGCAACTTCAACACCTACATGTTCTCCCGGTGGGCGGTGCCGGTCGACCCCGAGCTGTCCCGGATTGTCTACATGCACGCCCGCCGTACCCGGCACGGCGTCACCAGGGCGGCGCTGCGGGTGTGGTGGCGGCTCTACTACAACTGGTGGAACTACTACAACTTCTCCGGCGCCGACGACAAGGTCGCCTCGCCGTCGCGCTACTGGACGCCGGAGAGCCTGTCGGCCACCGACTCGCACCTGGTCATGCTGCGCCGCCTGATCACCGAGCGCTCGCGCGACGCCAAGCTGCGCTTCGCCCGCGGTCAGAAGCCGGAGAACGCCAACAAGGTCACCACTCCGCCGGAGAAGGACGGCATCGTCCGGCAGGTCGGGGTGGGCATGCGCCCGCCGGAGGAACTGCTGGACGACCTGCCGGAGTTCGAGGGCGGCCGGGACACGGCGGTGCCCGTGTTCATCTCCGACGCGAAAAAGTGACCACGCGCCGACGGCCGCCGGGGTGCGGCAGCCGGCGCGCATCGGGCAAACACCTGACCGGTGGGGTCCGGGCCGCCACGGCGTACCCGGGCCCCGTCCTGTGCACAGAGGAAGGAACGCGAGAAATGGGCGACAACTGGGTGTCGGCGTGTCCGCGCGAGGCGCTCCGCTCGGGCGAGATGACCATGGAGGAGCTGTCCGGCAACGAGATTGTCCTCGCCGACGTGGACGGTGAGGTCTTCGCGTTCGACGGCATCTGCACGCACGCGTTGGGCTACCTCGACCAGGGTGACCTCGACGGGTACCAGGTGCTGTGCCCGCTGCACGAGGGCCGCTTCGACATCCGCACCGGCAAGGTGGTCGCGGGGGAGCCGGATGAGCCGATCGCGGTGTACCCCACGAAGGTCCAGGACGGCACCGTCTACGTCAACGTCCCCGAGTGACACCGGCGCCGCCCGGCGCACGCGCACTGGCCCCGGCTCTCCGTCAGGAGGGTCGGGGCCACTGCTTTAGGGGGAGGCAACGGGTTCAGCGCCCCGGGGTCCGCTGTTGTCGTCCCCGGTCTGATGGCGGCGGATCTCGCCGTGGTGGTTGGCGGACCAGGACGCCAGGGCCAGGACGGTGGGCAGCAGCGAGGTACCGAGTTCGGTGAGGGCGTACTCGACGCGGGGCGGGACCTCGGGGTAGGACGTCCGGGTAACGAGCCCGGTGCGCTGTTCGCCCTGGTATCGACCCGTCTGCGCCGAAGATCCCCGCGCTCCTGGCCGCTCGCCACCCCCTCCGTCATTGGACCCTACGCACATGAATGTGCCTTTTGTGGCTCTCCGATTCTAATGCATGATGGGTCTACGAACAGGAAGTAAGAAACGAAGGAGGGCGACATGAAGGTCGAGTTCTGGTCGGACATCGTCTGCCCCTATTGCGGGCTGATGGACCACCGACTCCACCTGGCACTGGACCGGTTGCCGTACGGCGAGCAGGTGCGGGTGATCCACCGATCGTTCCAACTGCACCCCGATCTGCCACGCGAGGGCGTCAGCCAACGTAAGTTGCTCGAGCTGGTCGGGGCCCCCACGACGATGGTGGACCGGGTCCTGCGGCCGATCGAGCGGGTAGCCGAGGCGGAGGGCCTGACGCCCTACCACGCGGTCGACCGCACGCTGGGCCCGACAGACCTGGCCCACGAACTGCTCGCCTACGCGACCGACCAGGGCCGCGGCGACGAGATCTGGACGGCGATGTTCCGGGCGCACTTCGGGCAGGCCCGCAAGCTGTGGACCGCCGAGGAGGTCCTCGATTTCGCCGCGGAGGTGGGCCTGGACCGCGCCGGGGCGGCCGAGGCCCTGCGTAGCCGCCGCTACCAGGCCCGCGTGACGGCCGACCAGCGCGAGGCTCAGCGGCTTGGCGCCCACGGCGCGCCGTTCCTCGTCTTCGACGGCCGCTTCGCGGTGCCCGGGGCGATCGGCCTCGATGACCTGATCACGGTCCTGGACAAGGTGTGGGCCGAAAGCCATCCCACGCCGCAGCCGCTGCCGGTCGTCGGTGGCGCCGAGGGCGTGTGCACCCCGGACGGGTGTGCGCTGCCCGACCGCACGGTCTGACGCCGCTCGCCCCAGGCGAGGAATTCCCAGAACCGCCATTCACCGGAGCGGACCGCTCGGGTGGCCCGAGGGTGGCCAGGACGAACAGCATCACGCTGGTGAAGGCGGCGAAGGTCCGCGACATCCCCAACGTCTGGACCAGCAGCAGGGAGGACGACAACCACGCCGGAGGATCCGTGTTCCCGATCTCCGACAACGCGGCGAACCTGCGCATGGCGGGCTGGCGAAGTAGCCGCGGCACCCCGGCGGGCCCGACGGCGGGCCGGCGCGGCTTGGCCCGGCCGGACCCGGTTCACCACGCCGTAGGCCCCGATCCTCCCTGAGGAGAGTCGGGGCCACGGCGCGAGGGGGTGGGGGAGGCCTACAGACCGAGGAAGGCCCGCGCGTTGGACTCCTGGATGTCCAGGCGCACCGCGCCCGGCAGGTCGAGGTCGGTCAGCGGCCACTCCGGCGGGACGTCCAGGAACGGATAGTCCGAGCCGATCACGATCTGGCCGGTACCCACGAAGTCGATCAGGTACCGCAGCGCCGCCGGGTCGAACAGCAGGATGTCGTAGAACAGCCGGCGGGCGACCACCTCGGGTGGGGTGGGCAGCCGCTTGCGCATCGGCGCCTTGGTCCGCCAGGTGTGGATCAGCCTCGGCAGCGCCAGCCCCAGCCCGCCGCCGCCGTGGCTGGCCAGCAGCCGCAGCGTCGGGCTGGCCTCCAGGGTGCCGTTGGCGATCAGCCCGGCCACCGCCAGCGCGATGTCCAGCGGGAAGCACACCGCGCTGGCCGCCGGCCCCGGTACCGCCGCGGCCATCGGCGGCTGGAAGGCGTGCAGGAACACCGCCAGGCCCAGCCGGTCCGCCTCCACGAACACGTCCCGGAACCGGGGATCGGCGATGCTGACCCCGTTGACGTTGGTACCCAGCTCGACCCCCGACAGCCCGAGCGCCTTGACCGTGGCCAGCTCGGCCGCGGCCGCCTCGGGCTCCTGCAGCGGCACGGTACCCAGCCCGTAGAACACGCCGGGGTGCGCCCGTACGGCGTCGGCGAGCCACGTGTTCAGCGCCCGGGAGAAGTCGAGCGCCGGGGCGATCGGGGCCCAGTAGGAGAAGAGGTGGGGCATGGGGGACAGCACCTGTGCGTGGCAGCCCCGGCCCGGCAGGTCGGCCCGGCGGGCCTCCAGGTCCCAGGCGGTACGCGCCACGGTCCGGTACAGTGCGCCGTCGACCAGCACGTCGCCCGTCTCCGGTCCGGTACGCAGCACCGGCCACCGTGGGTCGCCGGTCACCCCGAAGGGCAGACCGTCCGGTACGACGTGGGTGTGCACGTCGATGGTCGCGCCGCCCGCGGCGGGTGGCGGTGGTTCGAGGGACATCCAGACGCTCCGTGTCAGTCGAGGATCGGCCGCAGCGCCGCCACGACCTCGTCGGGCCGCTCCAGGCAGCTGAGGTGCTTGCACCCGGGTATCACCGTCAGGTCGGCCCCGGAGATCGCCTTGGCCAGCGCCTGGGCGTGCGGAGGCGGGGTGGCCTGATCGAGTTCGCCCACCACCACCGCGGTCGGCACCGCGATCCGTTCCAGCCGCTCGCGCAGGTCCATCGCGCCCAGCGCCGTGCAGCTGGCCACGTAGTTGTCCAGGTCGTTGCGGCGGAAGATCTCCAGCAGGCGTTCGCACAGCTCACCGTGGGAACCGCGGAACCCGTCGGTGAACCAGCGCTCCAGCTGGAAGCCGGCCAGCGAGGACAGGCCCCGCTCCCGGGCCTGCCCGGCCCGGGCGGCCCACGCGGCCGGGGCGTCCTCGCCGTACCAGGCGGTGGTGTCGACCAGCCCGAGGCGGCCGACGAGGTCGCCGTGGCGGATGGTCAGTGCCTGCGCCACCGACCCGCCCAGCGACATGCCGATCAGGGTCACGTCGCGCATGCCCAGCGTGCGCAGCAGCTCGGCGACGCCGTCGGCCATCGACTCGACGCTGCTGGGGTCGCCGTACGGAGCGGGTCCGTGGCCGGGCAGGTCGGGTGCCAGGACGGTGACGCCCGGACCGAGCAGGGGGGCGAAGTCCCGCCAGATCGTGCCGTCCATGGCGAGGGAGTGCAGCAGGACCACGGTGCGGTCGCCACCCTGGCCCACGAGGTCGTAGCGCAGCTGTCCGGTCATGTCTCCTCGGTCGTCTCGAAGTGGGGGTGGGTGCCGCCGGCGCGCGGCGTCAGATCATGCTCGATCCGCCGTTGACGCTGAGCACCTGGCCGGTAATGAACGAGGCGTCGTCGGAGGCCAGGAAGGCCACGGCGGCGGCCTGCTCCTCGGGCTCGGCCCGGCGCCCCATCGGGATGGTGGTCAGCACCCGCTCCCGCAGCACCTCGCGGGACGCCTGGTCCTGTTCGCTCATCGAGGCGTACCGGGGGCTGATCCGGTCCGGTTGCGAGTTGGTGCCGCCGGGGGCCACGCAGTTGCAAGTGATGCCGGTCTCGGCGACCTCGCGGGCGATGCTCGTGGTGAGCGCGTGCACGCCGCCCTTGCCCACGTTGTAGGGGGCCCGGTCCCACAGCCCGTTGCGCACCGACTCGGCCCCGATGTTGACGATGCGCCCGGCGCCGCGCTCGATCATGTGCGGCAGTACCGCGCGGCAGCAGAACAGCGTCGGCAGCAGCGACCGGTTCATCTCGGTGAGCATCTCCTCCGGCTCCCACTCGACGAACGGCTTGAACGAGGTGGCACCGCCGACGATGTTGGCCAGGATGTCGATGCGACCCTCCAGCCGTACCGTCTGGGCCGCGAGCTCGGCCACGCCCGCGTAGTCGGTCAGGTCGCCGGTCAGGCCGCGTACCCGCGCGCCGTGGGTGGTCAGCTCCTCGACGGTACGGGCACAGCCCGCCTCGCTGCGGTCCCAGATGACCACCCCGGCGCCCTCGGCGGCCAGCCGCCGGGCGACGGCCCGGCCGATGCCCTGCCCGGCGCCGGTGACCACGGCGATCTTGCCGCGCAGCCGGTTGCGGGCGCGCACATCGAGCGCCTCGGCCGCCTCGGCGTCCACCAGTTGTACTGCGTTGTCGGTACCGGTCACAGCCGTCGTCCTCTTCCTGTTCGGTGGTGGGGGTTTCCAACTGGTCTGGCTCGGCGTGTGTGGCGCCGCGCCGCGACCCGGACCAGTCGTGGGTCGGTGAACACGGCTACCGGCCGCCGGAGGCGCTTTCGGCCGGTTCGAGGGCGCGCAGCATGTCCCGCAGCTGCCGGACCAGCGGGCCGTAGCCCGACTGGTGGCGGGTCTCGTCGACGGTGCGACCGCGGCCCAACGGGATGTCCATGACGCCCTCGACCACGCTGCCCGGCCCGCGGGACAGCACGACACACTGGTCGGCCAGCAGTACCGCCTCATCCACCTGGTGGGTGACCATCAGCACGGTCAGCTTGGTGAGTTCCCGGATGCGCAGCAGTTCGTCGGACAGCCGGTCGCGGGTCTGCGGGTCCAGCGCGGAGAACGGCTCGTCCATCAACAGCAGGACGGGATCGTTGGCCAGCGCCCGGGCCAGGTTGGCGCGCTGCTGCATGCCGCCGGAGAGCTGGTGCGGGTAGTGCTCGGCGAACTTGCTCAGGCCGACCATGTCGAGCATGTGCCCGACCCGGTCGCGTACCTCGGCCTTGGGGGTACCGCGCAGCTCCAGCCCGTACCCGACGTTGCGCTCCACCGTGCGCCAGGGCATCAACGCCGGGCTCTGGAACACCACGGAGCAGTCGGCCCGGGGTCCGGTCACGGCCGAGCCGTCGACCAGCAACCGGCCGTGCTGGTAGCCGAGCAGGCCGCAGACCGAGCGCAGGAAGGTGGACTTGCCGCAGCCGGTCGGTCCGACCAGCGCGACCAGGGAGTCGTCGGGCACGTTGAAGGTCAGCGACCGTACCGCCTCGAAGAAGGAGCCGTGGCGCTGGCTGAAGTACCCGATGCCGACGTCCTCGACCTCCAGCTTGAGGGGGCCGGCCGCGGGTGCCGTGCGTTGCTGGGTAGGGGTCGCGGTGGCTGCCGTCACCGCGAGTTCACTGTCCATGACCTCTCCTCGTCCGTTCGCCGCGCTCATGAGGTGCGCCAGCGCTGGAAGCGGCGTTCGAGTATCCGCAGCAACTGGGTGGCGATCAGCCCGAGGGCCGAGATGATCACGAGGCCGGCGAACAGCTGTGGCGCCTCGAAGCTCTGCGCGGCGGCCTGCATCGTGAAGCCGAGCCCGGAGCTGCTGCCGGCCAGGAACTCGGCCACCACCACGCCGATGAGGCCGTTGCCGATGGCCAGCCGCACCCCGGACAGCACCTGCGGAAGGGCACCCGGAAGCACGACCGTGCGGATCAGCTGCAGGCGGCTGGCCTTCTGGGAACGGGCCATCTCGATCAGCAGCGGATCCACGGAGTGCACCCCGGTCATCGTGTTGATGAGCACGGGGAACACCGACATCAGGAAGACCATCGCTATGCCGGTGGTGCGCCCGATGCCGAACCACAGGATCAGCAGCGGGACCAGCGCGATGCGGGGCGAGGCATACACCAGGCTGACCAGATAGTCGAGGAAGAACCCGACCCGCTTGTACCAGCCCATGAGCAGGCCCAGCACGATGCCGGCCACCAGGGACAGGAGCAGGCCGTAGATGAAGGTCAGCCCGGTGGTGCTCAGGTCCTTGGCGAACTGGGCGGTGGTGATGTAGTCCCACATCGCGCGCGCCACGTCGGTCGGGGAGCTGACGAACAGCTTGTTCACCCAACCGGCATCGGCGGCGACCTGCCAGGCCACCAGTACCAGGATCAGGCACAGGGTGCCGAGCACGATCGGCTCTCGGCGCCGGTAGCGCAGCCGCCACGGCGACATGCCCCTCGGGGCCCCCGAGGCGCCGACCTGACGGTCGGCCGGCGCCTCACTCGTCACTGTGCTCATACCGCGACCGCCTCTCCTCGCCCGTTCATGGTGTCCGTCCGGGCGCGGTCGGGCCCATCACCGATGTGCGCATCATCATTGATGTCCTCGCTAGAAGAGCACGAATGCCTTGTTGGAGTTGAAGATGTACGTCTCGACCAGTTCGGCCCACTGCAGCTTGCTGCCGAGCTCGGACATCGCGCCCAGCAGGCAGAACCAGTTGAGCATCTCCTGCTGTCCGGACTTGGTGATCGATTCCAGCGGGTACGAGCGCCAGGCGTCGTAGTCGCCGGCCTCCAGCGCCTCGAACAGCCGACGGTCGCTGGCCACGTCCGGGTACAGGTACCGGTTGCAGGCCGCGAGGAAGCCGTGTGACCAACTCGCGGAGGCGACCAGGGCCACCCGCCACGGACTGGCCGCCATCACCCGGGCGGTCGCCGCGCCGAGATCGAAGCAGCGGGTGGGGGACGGCGACGGCGGGTCCAGGGCGTCGCCGCTGGGCGGGTTGCCCGGGTCGACGAACAGCCCCTTAGCCGAGATGACCAGCCCGCCGTAGCAGTTCACCGAGATCGGCAGGATCGGGTACGGGAAACCCTTACGGTCGTAGTCCAGGTACAGCACCGTGTTGGTGAACGCGTGCGACAGGCCGTCGTACTCGTTGGGGCGGTAGCTGTACGCGACGTCGAAGCCGGCCTCGATCAGGCCACCGGCCAGGTACCGGCCGGCCCGGT
Source organism: Rugosimonospora acidiphila (assembly GCF_039543385.1). Lineage (NCBI taxonomy): Bacteria > Bacillati > Actinomycetota > Actinomycetes > Micromonosporales > Micromonosporaceae > Rugosimonospora > Rugosimonospora acidiphila. The sequence goes on along the minus strand of NZ_BAABJQ010000014.1, from coordinate 42,366 downwards.
TGTTGCCGGCCACCCGCAGCTCGGTGTCGGAGTCCTCGCCCCACGCGTTGTCGCCGAGGTGGAAGTTCTTCCACGGCTTGTGCGTGAACTCGTCGTACGCCAGCACACAGAACGGCGGGATGACGCTCTCTTTGAAGTTCTCGTACTGGTCGTCGCCCCACACCACGACGAGGTCGGGGTTGAACTCGTCGAGGCGGGTGCGGACGGTGGCGAGATTGCGCCGCAACCGGTCGCGGTGCTCCGCGGCGGCGGACAGGCCCCGGTCGTCGCCGAGTTCGGCGACCAGCTCGGCGGGCAGCGCCGAGCCGGTCTTCGCCTCCTCCGGCGTCGAGGGATGATTGATCATGCGGGTGAACGCCGCGGTCATCCGTTCGTCCTGAGCGGACAAGGGCGGGAAGTGGGTCATGCCCACGCCTAGTATTTCGGCCATCTCTCCTCCGTGTCGCCAGTTGTGTCGTGGGGCGCTCAGGCCGGGTTGCGACTGACGAAGAACTCCGAGAAGTCGGTCGGCGCCTTGTCAATGATCTTGCTGCGGACCAGGCCGTCGGCGGTCGCCCGCATCTGCGCGTCGGACAGCTTCATCGCCGGCTGGCGCAGCGGGCCGCCGTTGTAGCCGGTCAGCCAGGCCTGGTACTTCCACAGGTACCGGTGGATGAAGTTGGCGCCCTCGAAGGCGGCCTGGGCCGAGCCGCGGGTGGTGCGCGCGGCCTGGGTCTGCCAGTAGATGTCGATGGCCTCGTCGCGGCGGCCCTCGGTCAGGGCGGCGAACATCCGCGGCATCCGGTCGCCGTAGTACTCGTAGTTGCTGGTGCCCATCCACTGCATGCCGAAGACGTCGGTCCAGATCGGCGCGTTGGGCTCGAACGGGTCGGACACCACGATGTTGTGGTCCTTCAGCGCCCTGAAGCACTCGTACGTGCCGGTCGCGCCGGGGCGGCCCACCTCGTACTTGACGCCGATGACGTTCTCGAAGTCGGCCATCTCGATGATCGCGTCCAGCGGGAACCCGCTCGGGTGCACCCGGCTGAAGTTCCAGTGCTGGGCGCAGAACAGCACCACGCCGAGGTCGACGTTGTCGCAGATGTTCTTCGTGTAGTCGATGATGTCCTGCGCCGACTTGGGGTAGAAGCTGTTGGGGTGGCCCAGCAGCACCGCGTCCAGGCCGATCGCCTTGGCGTCCTTGGACATGGCGATGATCTGGTCGGAGTTGTCGAAGGTGCCGTGCAGCAGGATCTGGTGCTGCCCCTTGGCCTCGTCGACGGCGATCTCCATGAACTGCCGCATCTCGTCCAGCGTGGTGCCGACCTCGGACACCAGCAGCGCCCCGGTGAAGCCGAGCTCCATGTTGCGCCGCACGTCGTGGCGGATGCCCGCTTCGTTGAGGCCGCTGAGGTCCGACTTGAAGCTGGGGATGATCACGTTGCAGACCCCGAGCAGGTTCTGCTTGGCCCAGTCCTTCGCCTCGGACTTCTCGTAGCCGCTGCCAGCCATTGTCACTCCGCTCCCTTGGTGCGTTGGAAAGAAAGGATGTTCGTGTGGTGTCGTGGGTTCATTGAGATACGTTCAGCGCGACGTACTTGGTGTCGAGGTATTCGGCGATGCCCTCGCTGCCGCCCTCCCGGCCCAGGCCCGACGCCTTGACTCCGCCGAACGGGGCCGCCGCGTTGGACACGATGCCCTGGTTGAGGCCGACCATCCCGACGTCCAGGGCCTCGCTGACCCGCACCGCGCGGTCGAGGTTCTTGGTGAAGACGTAGGCGACCAGGCCGTACTCGGTGTCGTTGGCGAGATCGATGGCCTGCTGCTCGCTGTCGAACGCGATGACCGGCGCGACCGGGCCGAAGATCTCCTCGCGCATCAGCTCGGCGTCCAGCGGTACCGCGTCGAGCACGGTGGGCGGGTAGAAGAAGCCCGGCCCCGCGGGCGCCCGCCCGCCGGTCAGGACCCGGGCGCCCCGCCCGACGGCGTCGCCGACGAGCCGGTCGACCTTCTGCACGGCGGCCGGCTCGATCAGCGGCCCGATCTGGGTGCCGTCGTCCAGCCCGTGACCCAGCCGCAGCGCCGCGAACCGTTCCGCCAGCGCCTTGGCGAAGTCGGCGGCGACCGCGCGTTGGACGTAGAAGCGGTTCGCCGCGGTGCACGCCTCGCCCATGTTGCGCAGCTTGGCCAGCATCGCGGCGTCCACCGCCGCGTCCAGGTCCGCGTCGGCGAACACCAGGAACGGCGCGTTGCCGCCCAGCTCCATGGAGGTGCGTACGATCTGCCGGCCGCACTGCTCCAGCAGGATCCGGCCGACCTCGGTGGAGCCGGTGAACGACAGCTTGCGGATCCGGCCGTCGTCGAGCAGGGGGCGGGTCACCTCGGCCGGGGTGGTCGTGGTGAGCACGTTGAGCACGCCCGGCGGCAGCCCGCACTCAATGAGCACCTGGGACAGCAGCAGGGTGGTCAGCGGGGTCAGCTCGGACGGCTTGATGATCATCGTGCAGCCGGCCGCGATCGCCGGAGCGATCTTGCGGGTGGCCATCGCCAGCGGGAAGTTCCACGGCGTGATGAGCAGGCACGGCCCGACCGGCTGGCGCATCACCATGATGCGCCCGGAGCCGTTCGGAGCGACCTGGTAGCCGCCATCGATGCGCACGGCCTCCTCCGAGAACCAGCGCAGGAAGTCGGTGCCGTAGTCCAGCTCGCCCTGGGCCTCGGCCAGGGGCTTGCCCATTTCCAGGGTCATCAGCGCGGCGAACTCGTCGCGCCGGCGGCGCACCTCGTCGTACGCGCCGCGCAGGATGTCCGCGCGGACCCGGGGCGGGGTGTGCCGCCAGGTCCGCTGCGCCCGCACCGCCGCCTCCAGCGCCGCCGTGGCGTCCTCGGCACGCGCGTCGGCCACGGTGGCCAGCTCGGCGCCGGTCGCCGGGTCGTGGACCCGGAAGGTGGCGCCGGCCGCCGAAGCGGTCCAGGTGCCGTCCACCAGCAGTCCCGATGGCAGGTCCACCGGTAGCCGTGGATGGCGGGTAGCGACCGCGTCCATCAGCTGACCCTTACCGCGTTGTTGGCGAACGGCTTGAGCGCCGCCAGCTCGCCCAGCTGCCGGCCGCGGCCGTCGCGCTGCGCGCCGTCCAGCAACAGGCGGGCCAGGGCCAGGTCCTGCAGGGCCGTGCCCACCGACTTGTAGGTCAGAAGGTCCCGCTCCGCGGAGCGGCGCAGCAGCGAGGCGTCGGCCGACACTGACGCGACCGGGGCAAGGTGGTCGCGGGTCAGATCCCCGTCGGCCAGCGCGGCCAGGATGTCTCCCGATTCGGCGAGCACCTGACGCAGGTCGTCCACGACCAGGGTGCCGGTCCGTCGCATGGTGGCCGCGTCCAGTTCGCGCAGGTTTGGCCGGGTGGACCCGACCGACAGCACGGTGGCGCCGGTGGCCAGGTGGGCGCCGTCGAGCACCGGGGTGCGCGACTTGGTGGCCAGCATGACCAGGTCGGCGTCGGCGAGCGCGGCCTGCGAGCTGTCGCAGGGGGTCACCTTCACGTCGAGTTCGGCGGTCATCCGGGTGGCGAAGTCGACGCGGCGCTCGGGGGAGGGGCTGAAGACGCAGATGGCCTCGAAGTCCCAGGTGCGGGTCAGCGCCTTGGTGTGCCCGTCGGCCTCGTACCCGGAGCCGATGACCGCGAGCGTGCGGGGCGGCCGGGTGACCATCAGCTTCGCGGCGGTCGCGGTGAACGCGGCGGTGCGCAGCCGGGTCAGTTCGTCGGCGTCGAACGCGCCCAGCAACTCCCCGGTCGCCGATTCGTACAGCAGCACCAGGTACCGGTTGCCGATGCCCTCGGTCAGGGTCATCACCTTGACGCCCATCACCGGTCCGAGCACCGCGGGCATCACCCGCAGGAACCCGTGCCCGCTGGGCACGTCGATGCGGGGCGGCAGCTGACTGTTGCCAGAGGACTCGGCCTCTACCGCGGCCAGGGCGGCGCGCTCGCACAACTCGTGCGTGGCGAGCGCCTTGATGTCGTCGCTGTCCAGAAAGAGGGTCATGCGGCGGTCCGTTCGTAGTCGGGTTCCCGTGCAATGGCTACTGTCAACACTTTCGAGAAGTACCTCCGCGGGAAGTCTTCGACAGTCGCGCTCTCGTTGGCTGGATCGCCCGCCGGGCGCGGTCGGCGTCCGTGGTTCCGGATCGCGATCCCTGTTGCTGGGATGCTAGCAGGGCTTCGGGCTACTGTATACACCTTGCCGGTGTTGTTCTGGCCGGTGTTCGCGGTTGGCGCCGGGGCGCGCATCCGCACGTAAACCCTGATGGGACAAGGGTTTCCGGGCCACCCGGCCGGCCATCCGGCTCGGGTGGCTGGCCGGGCGGGTCGCGGTCGCGACACGGCCGCGGCCACGCTTAACCCCGCGGCCCTGGTCGGGGCAGGTTGGGCCACCGCTTCACGACGCGGTCCTGGTCGGGCCACGTGCACGGCGCCGCCACGTGCACGGCGCCGCCACGTGCACGGCGCCGCCACGCTCACGGCGCCGCCACGCTCACGGCACCGCCACGCTCGCGACGTGGCCACGGTCCTGGCCGCGGTCGGCTGACGGCGCGGCCACGTTCGCCGGCTGGTCGGTGCTCAGGCGTTGGCCGGGACGGCGACCGACTCGTACGCCGTCTGCGCCGCGCGCAGTGCCGCCACGACGTCGTTGAACAGCGTGCTCGCCGCGAGCGTGGCGACGATGGCCTGGTTGATCTGCTCGATCGTGACCCCGAGGGTCAGTGCCCGCTTCACGTGCACGGCGAGGCTGTTCAGCTGCCCGACGGAGGCGAGCGAGCCGATCACGATCAGCTCGACGGTCGCCTGGTCGAGCGGGCCGGCCTCGACGGCGTGGCGCAGCTGCGCGAAGGCCTCGGCGGCCGCGGGGTTCGCTGCGGCGAGCACCTCGGCGGGGCGCTTCTGCGGTTGGCTCATGGTCGCTCCTAACGGTCGCGCTCCATCGCTGGCGATGAAGTAAACTGTATTCATTTTTCCACGCCGGCGGCGATCGGCGAAAGGGGCAGCGGGGACGGTGTTCGGCCGGGCGCCGGCGGGTCGGCCTCAGTCGGCGGCCTGGGCGCGCGTCGCGTGGCACGAGATCGCCTTGTCACGGGTGGCCAGCACGTGCTGCTTGACCGCTTCGCACGCGGCGTCCGCGTCGCCCGCCGTGATGAAGTCCAGGATGAGTTCGTGCTCGTTGTTGGCGTCGCTCGGGCGCCCAAGCCCCTTGCCGTCGCTCCACATATTGACGTACCGCTGGGCGCGCGCACTCAGCTGCCCGACCAGCTCGATCGCCACGGTCGCGCCGGAGGGCCGGTTGAGCTCGGCGTGAAAGGTGGTGTTCAGCGCCAGCCACGCCTCGAGGTCGGGGGTGTGGCGCATCTGCGCGATCAGGGCACGCAGCCGCGACACGGTCGCGGTGTCGATGTTCCGGATGCTGCGCACCACGATGTACTCCTCCAGTAGCGCCTGGATCTCGTACATCTCGCTGACCCGCTCCACCGACAGGGCGGCGACCACGGCACCATGGTGCGGCCTGACCGTGATCAGGCCCTCCGCCCGCAGCTGGTGCATCGCCTCGCGCACCGGTACCCGGGACACCCCCAGCATCTTCGCGATGGCTACCTGGTTCAGGGGCGTCCCGTCGGCCAGAATGCCCTGGTTGATGGCGTTACGCAGAGTGTCCGCAACCTGGCTGGACACGGTGCGCCGCTGCGGCATCCGCGGGTCCGGCCGCAGCGCCTCCAGACCGGCACCGGTGGTGGGCACCGCGTCGTCCGCCGACGCCGCCAGCGCACGGGCCAGCGCCTGGTCCACCGGCGCGCCACTCTGGTCGCCGGTCTCATTCGCCAGATCCTGGGGAGTCGTCATCTCGGTACCCGCTCTCCCTCGCAGCGCAGCACCGACCCTCGACGGGGCCGATGAGGCCAGTAGAAAGTATCCGGCCCGCCGCGCCCGTTGGGCGACGGTGCGCGGGGTAGAGACGGCATCATATCGATCTTACGGAGCTGTATCCAGTATCCGGCGTCAACCGATTGGCATCGGTCGCGGAGCCGCGCCCGCGGGACCGGATCCCGTTACGGCCGCCATTTCCGCTGCTCTCGATGGCTCTGGTTGATCAGAACCTGTTGACAGTGTTGCTGGATACAGTAGGCTTCATCCTCACGACGAGGGGAGCTCCATAGCAGGCAACTACGTGAGCAGTAGGGGCCTCGGGCCGGGGCCGACCCATGTCGCCCAGTCGCGCGCCCCGTCACCAGAAGTCACGTCCACTACCGGCGCGCGCCCGGCACCCGGTGGGTTCGTCGATCCGCTCGCGCGTCCCCTCGTCCGACAGGCACCAGACCATCCAGGAGAGACTGTGGGACAAGTCGTTCTGGGCGTGAGCACCGTGCACGCCCCGTTCATCACGGGAGCGCCGAAGATGGCTCCCGACGACCGCCGGCAGCGCGTCTACGACGGCTTCAGCCAGCTGCGCGAGCACGTACGCCGCGCCGAACCCGACCTGATCGTCGCGTTCTCCAACGAGCACATCACCAACTTCACGCCGGGGCACGTCTCGGCGCACTGCGTCTCGCTGGCGCTGGAGAACCCGGCCCTGCCGGAGTTCAACCTGCCGAAGGCCGGGGTGCCCGGCGATCCGGAGTTCGCCCGGGGGCTGGTCAGCTACGCCTACGCCAACGACTTCGACCTGGCCTACGCCGCCGAGCTCGAGCTGGACCACGGCACCGGGCTGCCGCTGAGCTTCCTGACCCCCGACTACGACGTGCCGGTGGTGGTCATCCTGCAGAACGTCATCTTCTCGCCGATGGCCTCGGTGGCCCGTTCGTTCCGGCTCGGCGAGCTGGTGACCCGGTACGTGACCGAGCGGGCCGACAACCGGCGCGTGGCGCTGCTGGGCACCGGCGGGGTGTCGCACTGGGTCGGTAACAGCAGGCACGGCGACATCAACAGCGAGTTCGACGAGTGGTTCCTGCGGCAGATCGCGAGTGGCGACTACGGTCCGCTGGTGCGGTTGACCCAGCCCGAGATCGACGAGGCGGGTGACGGCGCCAACGAGATCCGCAACTGGCTCGCGGTCGCCGGGGGAGCCCAGGCGCTCACTCCGTCGGTGGTGCTGGAGGAGACGTTCGTACCAGGCTGGAACACCAGCGCGTACCAGGTGGTGTGGCAGTGAGCCGCGCCGATGCCAAGCCGTACCGTCGCATGGAGGTCAGCCATGTCCACCCATGAGGTTGTCCGCGCCATCCGGGACATCCAGCGCCGGCGCATGTTCGACGTGTTCGACGCCGACCGCCCGTCGTTCCTCACCCGCTACCGGCTGACCGACGCCGAGCAGCACGCGTTGCTGACCAACGACTACCGGGCCCTGTACGACGCGGGTGTGCATCCGATGTCGGTGCTGTTCTTCAGTCAGGTCAACGGTGTTCCGATGCCCGAGTACCTGAGGATCATCGGTGCCGCCGCGCACCGGGTGGCGGAGTTCGGCCGGCTGGGCCGCGACTGACCCGCGGGGGCGACGGCCGTGGCCCGGCCGTCGCCGGTGACCGCTATGCCCGGCCGTCGCCGGTGACCGCTATGCCCGGCCGTCGCCGGTGACCGCCGTTTGCGGCCGTTGCCGGTGACCGCCGGGCCCGAGCGTCGCGGCTGACCCCTGTGCGCGGCGCCAAACAGGCGGGTGCCCGCGCCGTGCGCCGCACCGGAATCCGTGCCGCTCGGCAGCGGCCACGGGAGACCCGCGCGCGCCAGCGACGGCACCGCCAGCGACGGCGCCACCGGAGGGACCCGCGCGTGCGCGCCAGGTGCGTGTCGCATGTCCGGCGTCCGCCCGCGCGCCGTCTCTTGTTGCCGGTGTGTTTCCGTGGACCGCCTTGGAGACACTTGACAGTTATTCTGTATTCATTAGTCTTCATCCAACGTCCGTGCTTACAGCAGCCTCGACAACCGCGCCGCAGAAGCACTCACACCCGAGGACGGTGCCGGATGAACCGGAGTACTTCACCACCACCCGCGTACGCACTGCGCACGGGCACCCTGATTGCCGGCTGCCTCGCGGTGTGTGTCGCCCAGATCGGCCTGGCCATCCCGGCCACCCTCAACGGCCTGTTGCAGACCGCGTTACACCCCATCGGCTCGCAACTCACCTGGATCTCCGACGCCTTCCTGTTGCCGGTCACCGTGCTGGAGTTGACCTTCGGCGTGCTCGGTGACCTGTTCGGCCGCAAACGTCTGCTGATCGGCGGCGCTGTGCTGGTCGCGGCCGGCGAACTGTGCGCCTCGCTGGCCAGCGGCGTGCACGTGCTGTGGCTCGGCCAGGCGCTGGCCGGGCTCGGCGCGGCGGCCCTCTTCCCTACCTCGCTCGCTGTCATCGCCGCCGGCACCCACACCGTCCGCACCCGCGCGAGCGGCATCGCCACCTGGGCCGCCGCGCTGGCTTCCGGTGGGTTCCTCGCTCCGATCATCGGTGGGCTGGCCGGCAACTACGCGTCGTGGCGCTGGGCCTTCGTCATCGTGCTGGCCATCGCCGTGGCGAGTGCCGTCGTGTCCGCGTCGCTGGCCTCGGACTCCCGCTCGCCGCAGGGCAGGTCGCTGGACTACGGCGGCCAGGTCACCATCCTGGTGGGCCTGTTCGCCCTGCTCTACGCGGTCATCCAGGGGCCCAGCGACGGCTGGACGGCCCCCTCGGTGGTCATCGCCTTCGTGGTGGCCGCGGTGTTTCTCGCGCTGTTCGTCCTCGCCGAGCACCGGGCCCGCGCCCCGATGCTGAGGTTGGAGCTGTTCCGCAACCGCACCTTCACCATCGCCTCGATCACCACCGTGATCGGCATGTTCAGCTTTCTCGGCACCGCGTACACCACCAGCATCCGGCTCGGCCCCATCCAGCACCAGAGCCCGCTGCACACCACCGTGGGGCTCATCCCGTCCACCATCTTCACGGTGCTGCTCGCCCCGATCACCTCGCGGCTGCTGGAGCGGGTCAACCCGCGCTGGCTGCTGTCGGGCGGTCTGCTCCTGATCGGCGCGGGCGACCTGTTCGCCGCCACCGTCGACATCGACAACCGGGCGTGGAACGCGTTGCTGTTGCCGCTGATCCTGGTCGGAATCGGCTTCGCGCTGACCGTCTCGTCGATCACCGCCACCACCGTCAATACCGTGCCCACCCACTTCGCCGGTATGGCCAGCGCCTCCACCAGCCTGCTGCGCGACCTGGGCTTCACCCTCGGGCCGGCCATCATCGGCTCGATAGCGCTCAGCCGCGCCGCCTCGGTGTTCACCACCAACCTGGCGGCCTCCTCACTGCCCGCCGGCGCGAAGGGTGCGGCCGGGGCCCTTGCCCGCGAGGGCGGGCCGCTCGCGGTGAACTCGGTGCCACCCGCCTCACCACCCGGGGCGGCGGCCTCCCTCGCCGAGCATGCCCTGGCCAACGGATACTCCCTCGGCTACCTCGTCTGCGGCCTGGCCGCGTTGGTCGCCTGCCTGCTCGCCGCCGTGGCCGTGCCCGGCCGCCGCGTCGATGCCCTGACTGCCGAGCCGTCCCCGGCGCAACACCCCACGGCCGAACTCGCGCCGAACCTGTCGACCTGACTCATTTGTGCCCGACGCCCGGACGCCGTTCCGGCGGCGGGCCGCCCGGCCACCGCCCCACCAACGGCCGGGCGCCCTACGCACCGCCCGCGTACCCCAATGGACGCGTCTATCCGGCAACCGACGTTGCCGGACATCCCGCCGACTGGAACACCCCCGCAGTCGCCGATTCGACAAGTGAGGAATCCGATGACCCACAAGAAGTGGCGCGTCCTGGCTACCGGGACCGCCGTCCTGGTGGCGGTCGCCGGTTGCAACTCGGCCGTGACGAACTCCGCCGATGACAAGGCGGCGGCGCCCGGAAAGCCGACGAAGGTGACCATTGCGATCCCCGCGTCATCCGCCGCGGCCTCGTTCATCCAGCTCGCCGTCTCCGCCGGCCTGACCAGCAAGCTCGGCCTGGATGTCACGCTGAACACCACCATCCCGCCGGCCAACACGCCCGCCGCGCTGGTGTCCGGCAGCATCCAGGCCGCCGCGCTCACCTCGACCGCCACCCAGGCCAGCGGCAAGGGCATCCCGGTGGTCAACGTGGTCAACACCGGCTCTCACGCGCCGTTCGTCATGCTGGGCGCTCCGGGCATCAAGCAGATCAGCGACCTGTCCGGCAAGTCGGTGGTGACCAGCGCGCCGACCGACACTCCCGGCACGGAGACCCAACAGATCCTCCAGGCCGCCGGCGTGTCCAGCAAAGCCAAGATTATCTCGGTGGCCAGCGTGCCCGGCCGCTCGGCGCTGTTCGACGGCGGTCAGGCCGACGCCATCTACGAGGCGCTCAACCTGGCTCTGCAGGACGCGGCGAAGCGCCCGGGCTCGACCATCATCGGTGACAACCAGGGCCTGCCGGTCACCCCGGCCGACGGGCTCGCGGTCACGAAGACCTATCTGCAGCAGCACAAGGACACCGTCAGCGCGCTGGTGAAGGCGTGCATGCAGGCGTCGAACATGATGAAGAACGAGCCGGACCAGGCCGCCCCGTACCTCGAGAAGATCTACAAGCTCAACGCCGACGAGGTTAAGCAGTTCCTCGACCGGCAGCAGAAGTCTCTGGTGGTCACCGGGCAGCCCACCGATGAGGCGTACAGCAACCAGGCCGACCTGTTCAACAAGCAGCCGAACCAGAGTGTGCAGTGGACGACCGCCAAGGTTCAGGCGTCCTGGGACACGACGCTGGCGGCGCAGGCCGACCAGGAGTTGGGCTTCCACTAGGCGCGACGCGCCGGGGCGCCGCACCGCTGGCACCAGCCGCGGTGTGGCGCCCGGCGCGTGGCGTACCAAGGAATTGACGCACACACCGGCGGCTCGTCGCCCGCCGCCGCAGGAGGAGAGATGGATTCGTCACCGACATCAGCGCGGCGCCGGGCCGCGACCATTGCCGACCGGGGAGCCCGACGATGAGCGGTGACCTGACCGGCGGCGTCGCCGTGGTCACGGCGGCGGGCTCCGGGATCGGACAGGCCACCGCGCTGCGCATGGCGGCTCGCGGCGCCACCGTCATCGCCGTGGACGTTGACGCGGACGGGCTCGCCACGACCCGTACGCGAGCGCCCGCCCCGGATCGGCTCATCGCCACCGTCTGCGACGTCACCGACGAGGACGCGGTGACCGCCCTGGCCACCGAGGTCCTCGACCGGCACGGGGTACCCATCGTGCTGGTCAACGTCGTCGGCGGCGCGAAGCTGGCCGGCATCGGGCGGATGACCCCGGCGCTGTGGGCCGAGCAGTTGAGCCTGAACCTGACCAGCACGTACCTCATGTGCCACTCGTTCGTGCCGGCGATGACCGGGGCCGGACGGGGCAGCGTGGTGAACACCGCGTCCGGGTTCGGGTTCATGCCGGCACCCGAGCGGTCCGCGTACGCCGCCAGCAAGGCCGGCATCGTGGCGTTCTCCCGCGCGCTGGCCACCGAGGCGGCGGCGGACGGGGTGCGGGTCAACGTCGTGTCACCCGGGCCGATCGAGACACCGCGGATGCTCGCGCTGACCCGCGACGACCCGTTGGCCCGGAGCAAACACCAGCAGATCCCGTTGGGCCGGTTCGGTCGGCCGGACGAGGTCGCCGCCGTCATCTCCTTCCTGGCGTCCGACGAGGCGTCCTTCGTGTGCGGCCAGGTCGTGCACGTCAACGGCGGGGTGTACATGCCATGACCCGACCCATCGTCGAGGCGGCCGGCGCCGACCTCTCCGGCGCCGATCTGACCGGGGCCGACCTGTCCGGCCTGGACCTCACGGGCATCGACCTGACCGGGGCGCGGCTGCGCGCGGCGAACCTGCGCGGGGCCAACCTCGCGCACGCCCGGCTGCGTGACGCGGACCTGACCGGCGCGGACCTGTCCGGCGCGGTACTGGTCGAGCCGAAGTTCAGCGGGGACTACCTGTTGCGGGTGTTCCTGTCCGGCCGGGACGCCGTGGGCACCAACCCGACCGGTGCGGACCTGCGCGGCGCCGACCTGTCGCGCGCGCTGGTCGCCGGCGCGGACCTGACCGGCCTGGACCTGACGCGCACGGCCCTGTCCGGCGCGAACCTGTCGGGCGCCGACCTGTCCGGCGCGGTGCTGTCCGCCCCGCGCCGGACGGCGGATTTGCGGGGGGTGCGGCTGACCGGTGCGCGGCTGCGGTTGGCCGTGCTGTTCTGCGCCGACCTGTCCGGGGTGGACCTGTCCGGCGCCACGCTGGTGGACACGGAGTTGTATCTGGCGAACCTGCGCGGCGCGAACCTGTCCGGGGCGCAACTGGTCGGTGCCCTGTTGCTGGAGGCGGATCTGCGCGGCGCGCGGCTGGACGCCGCCGTGTTCACCCGGGCCGAACTGTCCGGCGCGTACTGGCGCGACGCGACGGGTACGGCATCCACCTGGGCCGGTACCCGGTGCCCGGACGGCGTTCTCGCGCAGGAACACGGAGGTAGCTGCGCGGGGGTGTTCTCCACTCGCGAGGGGGAGATTCCGCGTGGATCCAACGTCTAGAAAGTGTATCCACTCCGGTGTTAGTGTATGCAGTACGCACTTCGCCCCTCGCAGTGCTTGAGGAGAACGATGGATCTGGAACGCACCGCGGAGCGGGTCCGCGACCGTGACCCCCGCGAGCAGGGTTTCTACGAGAACGTCTTCGCCAACCTCGCCGAGCGCCGCCAGCGCGCCAATGACGGCCGCATCGTCATCAAGGCGTCCGAGGCGATGTGGGAGGAGAACCGGCAGGGCAAGATCGGCTACTACCTGCACGAGTTGGTGAAGGACTCCGCCCTGCAGGACTGGCGGGTGTTCGCCCACGACATCCACACGCACTCCGGACGCCACACCCACCAGGGCGGCCTGGTGCTCTACGTGACCAGAGGCTCCGGATACACCGTCGTCAACGGGGTGCGTGAGGACTGGCGCGAAGGTGACCTGATCGTGCTGCCGGTGCTGCCCGGCGGCTGCGAGCACCAGCACTTCAACGAAGACCCCGACCAGGCCAGCGAATGGTTCGCCTTCATCTTCGTTCCGCTGCAGTACGCCACCGGCGCGCTGTTCGAACAGAAGGAGAACAGCCCGAACTGGAAGGACCCCCGATGACCGCCCCGACCACCGGAACCCTGTGGGACTCCATCATCCAGCGCAGCGCCGAGGAACGGGAGCGGGTACGCGCCGGCCGCTCCACGGTCACCCGCGCCGAACTGGAGCCCGAGCTGACCCCGTTCGGGATCCTGCGCTGGTACCTGCACAACGACCTGAGCGGACCGGTGGCACACGCGCTGTACTTCTGCGAACTGGAGATCCCGCCCGGTTCCCGCTCCGGGCTGCTGCGCCACCAGGGTGGCATCGTGCACCTGGTGGTCGAGGGCAAGGGCTTCACCCGGTTCGACGACGCCGAGCACGAGTGGGAGAAGCGTGACGTGGTCGCCCTGCCGGTACGGCCGCGGGGTGTGGTCTTCCAGCACGTCAACAACGGCACCGGGCCGGCCCGGATGGTGATGTCCTGGCCCAACCTCGACTCGGCCATCGGCCCGGAGGGTGGCGTGGCCATGGAGGTCCTCGAACCGGCCCCCGAGTACCTGGCGGCCCACCATTCCTGAGCCAGAATCCACCCCCGCGTTCGCCGCCCGCCCCGCGCCGGGGCGCCCGGTCGGTGACGCCGCGATCGAGGTGCCCGACGCCCTCCTGACCGGCCTCGGCGTGCTGCCGGGCGAACTCGTCGCGGTGCGGTCGCCGAACGAGCGCCGGGTCTTCACCCGGGTGTCCGGGGCCGGGCCGGACGAGGGCGCCGGTGCCCTGGTGCGCCTGGGCCGGTTGCTGTGGACCCAGCTCAACGTCAAGCCGGGCGACCGGCTGCGGTTGTCCCGGTACCCGGCACCGGCCCCGGCGACCCGGTTGAGCCTGCGGCCCGCCTTCCACCTCTCCCACCATCTCGGCGACCACGTCATCGAGTTCCTGTGCAAGGACGAGACGGTGGTCTGGCCGGGGGCGACCATCTTCGCGCCCATCTTCGCCGGCGGCGGTGGCGTGCTGCTGCGCGCCGAGGGCGACGCCGATGCCGGTCCGGTCCGGGCCGGTCACGACACCCAGGTGACGTTCCTCGACCCGGACCCGGACATCGCCCGGCGCGGGGTCACCTTCGCCGAGGTGGGTGGCCTCGACGGGGCCATCTCCCGGCTGCGTGATCTGATCGAGCTCCCGCTGCTGCGCCCCGGGCTGTACCGGTCGCTCGGGGTACGCGCGCCCAAGGGCGTGATCCTGCATGGACCGCCCGGTACCGGCAAGACGCTGCTGAGCCGGGCGGTGGCCGCGGAGCTGGGCGCCAACGTACTCAAGATGCCGGCCACCGAGCTGGTCGGCACGTACTCCGGTGAGACCGAGGCGAACCTGCGCTCGCTGTTCAGCGAGGCCGCCCACCACGCGCCCACTCTGATCATCATCGACGAGATCGACGTGATCGCGACCAGCCGGGGACGGCTGGCCTCGCAGGGGGACATCCGGGCGACCACTCAGCTGCTGACCCTGATGGACGGGCTGGAGCAGGTCGACGGGGTGGTCATCCTGGCCACCACCAACCGGCTCGACGCGATGGACGAGGCGTTCCGCCGCCCCGGACGGTTCGACGAGGAGCTCTACATCGGGCCGCCCGATCCGGCCGCCCGGCGGGAGATCCTGTCCGTGCACACCAGGGAGATGCCGCTGACCCGCGAGGCCGAGGCGGCGTTCGCCCAGGTCGCCGACGGCCGGACCGCCGGGTTCACCGGCGCGGACCTGATGCGCCTGGCCCGGGAGACCGGCCTGTCGGCGGCCCGCCGGCTGGCCGCCGGCGGCAGCGGCCTGGAGATCGCCGAGTCGGCGCGGGACACCGAGGTCTCCATCCGGGCCGCCGACGTGTACGCCGGCCTGGATCGCGTGACGCCCAGCGCCATGCGGGGCATGCCGGTCCCGGACGCGGTGCTGGACTGGGACGAGCTTGACGGACTCGACGACCTCAAGCGCTCGGTGCTGGACGCGGCCGACGCGGCGCTGCGGCCGGGCGCCGGGCGGCGCGAGGGCGTACTGCTGACCGGTGGCTCCGGCAACGGCAAGAGCGCGGTGGTCCAGGCACTCGCCCGGCGGGTCAACGCGAACCTCGTGGTGGTGGACGGCTCGACCATCTTCACCCAGTGGCTGGGTGAGTCGGAGGCCGCCATCCGGGCGCTGTTCGGCCGGGCCCGCGACGTCTCGCCGGCCGTGGTGGTGCTCGAACACCTGGACTCCATCGCTCCCCGCCGCGTCGCCGGCCACGTGGAGAGCGCCACCAGCCGGGTGCTGTCCGCGCTGCTGTCCTGCGTCGACGAGGCGCTGGGCCGCACCGGGGTGCTGGTCGTCGGGGTCACCGACCGGGCCGACATCATCGACCCGGCGCTCACCCGGGCCGGTCGGCTCGGCCTGCACCTGCGGATCGACGCCCCGGACGACGCGCGCCGCCGCCAGATCCTGTCCCGCCTCCTGACCGGCCACCCGGACGCGGACCTCGCGCGCCTGGTGACCGACACCCAAGGGCTCAGCGCGGCCGAGACCGACCGGCGCGCCCGCACGATTTCCCGGCAATGACCACTCCAGCAATGACCACTCCGGCAATGACCGCTCTCCCGCAATGACCGCTTTCCGGCAATGACCGTGACCCGAAGGAACCACCATGCCGCACCCCACAACCGCGACGACCACGGCCGGTCAGGTGACCGGCATCGACGACGAACGCCTGGTCCACAACTCCGTCTACCTCGACGACAAGCTCTACGCCCATGAACAGCGCACCCTGCTCGGGCGGGTCTGGAACTTCGTCGCCCACGACACGGACATCCCGCAGGTCGGCGACTACCTGACCGTGCAGGTCGCCGGCAACCCGGTCCTGGTCATCCGGGACGAGAGCGGCCGGGTCAACGGCTTCTACAACGTGTGCCGGCACCGGGGCGCGCAGGTGCTCGAGGGTGCCGGCCAGTGCTCGGTCATGCGCTGCCCGTACCACTGGTGGACCTACGACCTCAACGGCGAGCTGAAGGGCATCCCGGGCAGCCCGGCCTACGAGAACACCGGCTTCGTCAAGGAGAAGTTCGGCCTGGTGCCGATCCGTACCGAGTCGATTTTCGGTCTGCACTTCGTCTGCGTCGACGAGAAGGCGCCCAGCCTGCGCGAGTTCCTCGGCCCTCGGATCATCGAGGTGCTCGGCACGCCGCTGGAGACCGTGCCGATGGAGGTCATCCACAAGCAGGAGTGGGCGGTACCGATCAACTGGAAGCTCGTCGCGGAGAACCAGCGCGACGGTTACCACGTGCCGTTCGTCCACCCGATCTTCCGGTCCGCGAGCCCGGCCAGCCCCTACGAGATCGTGGACAACGGCCACGCGGTGCAGTGGACCAAGCTCGACTACGAGCGGCTGCCCGAGGAGCTGAAGGGCTCCACCGAGCACGCGCTGCCCGGCTTCGAGGGCGGTGGCGGGTACATCATGACGCTGTTCCCGGACCTCATCTGCCAGGTCCGCAACAACTACTTCATGATCTCCAGTTCGGTGCCGGAGGGCATCGACCGAACGGTGGTCACCCGGCGCATCTTCGGCGTCGTCGGCGACGACGAGGCCAAGCGGAAGATCCGGATGGCGGCGGCGGAGGCCACCGCGCTGGCCTCGTACGGCGACGAGGACGTTCCGGTCCTGATGCGCCAGCGGGCCGGCCTGGCCAACTGGACGGTTCCGCACAGCCTCATCGCCCGTGGCCAGCCCGCTACCGAGGGGACCCGCGGCGACGACAACCGGCTACGCCAGTGGTGGCAGTACTGGCGCGACTACGTTGGCGCGACCACCAACGTGAGCCCTTTCCTGGAGGCGTGACATGCACATCGTCCTGGACCCCGACCTGTGCCAGGCCTACGGCAACTGCCTGCTGGCCGCCCCCGACGTGTTCGAGCTGACCGAGGCCACCCCGGTCGTCATCGTGCGACAGGCCAACCCCGGCGAGGATCTCCGCGCCGAGGTCGAGGAGGCCGTGCGCAGCTGCCCCGTTCAGGCGTTGACCCTGGAGCACGCGTGAGCGCGCCGATGCGTGAGGTGGTGGTGGTCGGCGCGTCGCTGGCCGGACTGCGCGCCGCCGAGACGCTGCGCCGACAGGGCTTCGACGGCACTGTCACGCTGGTCGGCGACGAGGCGCACCCACCGTACGACCGGCCGCCGCTGTCCAAGGGCTTCGCCGGCGGCACCGTGGGGCGTGAGCAGATCCACCTGCGCCAGTCCGCCGAGCTCTCGGCGACCTGGCTGCTCGGACGCCGAGCGGTCGGCCTGGACACCGGCCGGCGCGAGGTGCGCCTCGACGGCGGCGAGACGCTCGGGTACGACGGGCTGGTCGTGGCCACCGGGGCCACGCCCCGGCGCCTGCCGGGCCTGCCCGAGCACCTGCCGGGCCTGCACCTGCTGCGTACCGTCGACGACGCCCTGGCGCTGCGGGATGAGTTGCGCCCCGGCGCCCGGGTGGTGATCGTGGGCGGCGGATTCATCGGGGCCGAACTCGCCTCCACCTGCCGCGACCTCGGCCTGCCCGTCACCGTCGTGACGCCCCTGCCGCTGATGGTCAGCGCGCTCGGCCCGCTCTCGTCGGCCGCGGCGAAACGCGCCCGCCGGCACGGCGTCGACCTGATCGAGGGCATCGCGGTGACCGGTGTGGACGCGGATGAACGGGTCCGCGGCGTCCGGCTCGCCGACGGTGGCGTCATCCCCGCCGACGTGGTGGTGGTCGCGGTCGGCGTGGTGCCGGCCACCGACTGGCTGGCCGGCTCCGGCGTCGAGTTGGAAAACGGGGTGGTCTGCGACGAGACGCTCGCCGTGCGCGGCGTCGACGATGTGGTGGCCGCCGGTGACGTGGCGCGCTGGCCGCACCCGGCACTGGGCGGCGGCCTGCTGCGGCTGGAGCACTGGACGAACGCCGCGGAACAGGCGGCGGCCGCGGCCGGCCGGCTGCTGCGCGGGTCCGGGCCCCGGTTCGCGCCGGTGCCGTCGTTCTGGAGCGACCAGTTCGGCGTGCGGCTGCAGGGCATCGGGCTGCCGGGGCTGGCGGACGAGGCCACCGTGGTCGACGGCGACGCCTCGGGGGAGCACTTCGTGGCGGAGTACCGGCGCGGGGGAGAGCTGATCGGGGCGCTCTGCGCGGGTACCGTCAAGCCGCTGCTGCCGTACCGCCGGCAACTGGTCGGCGCCTTCGCCTGAGCGCGTCGTCCGGCCGCCGGATCTCCGGACATTTCACCCCACTCCGGTTGGGCTCGCCGGTGTGGGGGCCGGCCCGGGCGCCCGTCCGCCCTGGTGGCGCGTGTCTCAGCCCCCGGTGCTACAGGCCCGTCGGGCGCATGCATACGCTTGGCTGCGATGGGGACCGTCGAAGAACGCCGGATCCGGGCCTCGCGGGCGCGGATCGGCGGATGTGCGGGGGCGCCGAGGGGTGGGCGGTCACCGGTGCCAGAGCGAGGGAGTTTCCATGTCTGACAAGAAGCCGGCCAACGCGGCGTCGGCCGGCACCATCGATCTGGGCGGCGACCTCACGGTCAACCGCCTGGGCTTTGGTGCGATGCGCATCACAGGCGACGGCATCTGGGGTGACCCGCCCAGCCGTGACGAGGCGAAGGCCGTGCTGCGGCGCGCCGTCGAGCTGGGTGTCAACTTCATCGACACCGCCGACGCCTACGGGCCCAACGTCAGCGAGGAGCTGATCGCCGAGGCGCTGTACCCGTACCCGGAGGATCTGGTCATCGCCACCAAGGGCGGCCTGGTGCGCACGGGCCCGGGCGTGTGGCCGTCCAACGGCCGCCCTGAGCACCTGGTCGAGGCGGCCGAGGGCAGCCTGCGCCGGCTCAAGCTCGAGCAGATCCCGCTGTACCAGTTCCACCGGCCCGACCCCGAGGTGCCGGTGGAGGACTCCATCGGCGCACTGGTCACGCTCAAGGAGCAGGGCAAGATCCGGCACATCGGCGTGTCCAACGTCAACGAGGAGCAGCTGCGCCGGATGCAGCGGATCACTCCCGTGGTGTCCATCCAGAACCGGTACAACGTGGACGACCGGACCTCGGAGTCGCTGGTGGACCTGTGCGAGCAGGAGCAGCTGGCGTTCCTGCCCTGGGCGCCGATCCAGGGGCTGGACGACAGCGCCGTAGCGCGGGAGATCGCCCGCCGGTACGACGCCACCACCCGGCAGATCGCGCTGGCCTGGATGCTGGCCCGCTCGCCCTCGATGCTGCCGATCCCCGGCACCGGCTCGGTGTCCCACCTCGAGGACAACGTGCGGGCCGCCGAGATCACGCTCACTCCGGACGAGGTCGCACAGCTGACCAAGGCCGCGAGCTGACCCACGGCCTTACCGGCCCGTCACCCGAGCGCGGTGGCGGGCCGGTCGGCCTGTCCGGCGCCGTCGGTGTCCGGGAATCCGCTACGCGTCGCGGCGCATCAGCCCGGCGCCGAGCGCGATGAACACGCAGAGCAGGGCGACGACCGTGAACGCCACCGGCAGCGACGCGGCCCCGGCGATCGCCCCGATGAGACCGGGGCCCACCAGGCTGGCCCCGTAGGACACGGTGGCCACCCCGGCGATGGCCTGCCCCGGGTGCGGTCCGATCCGGCCGGCGGCGGTGAACGCCAGCGGAATGACCGTCGCGACGCCGGCGCCGAGCAGCGCGAAGCCGACGAACGCCGGGGCGGCGCCCCGGGCGGCGACGATGAGTACGCCCCCCGCGACGGCCAGTACGCCGCCGGCGCGCACGGTGCGTACCGGGCCGATCCGGCCCACGAGCCAGTCACCGGAGAACCGCATGATGGCCATGACGCACGCGAACGTGGTGTACGCGCTGGCGGCCACCGCCTGGCTGGCGCCGCTGACCCGGTTGAGGTAGACGGCCGACCAGTCCATGCCGGAGCCCTCGGCGAAGGCGGCGCAGAAGGCGACGAGCCCGAGCAGCAGGATGGTGCCGGTCGGCAGGGAGAACCGCCGCGGCGCGGGCGGGTCGCCGGCCCCGGCCGGCTCGGCGATGACCGGATCGGCGATGACCGCCTCCGCGGTGGACAGTTGTGACTCCGCGGCGATGTCGTGAGCGACGGCCTCGCTTCGCCTGCCGAGGCCGGGTGCGGTGCTGCCGGGTGCGGTGCTGCCGGGTGCGGTGAGGCTCGGTGCGGTGCTGCCCGGCGCGGCGAGGCTCACCGGGGTGGTGTCTCGGGTGGCGGGGTCCCGGGCGGGGTCTGCCGCCTCGGCGGTCGATGAGGTTTCGGGGAGCGCGTGTCCGGCCAGCGCGGCCAGCAGCACCAGGACGATCGCGGCCGCCGTGAGGTGTGGCCGGTAGCCGACTCCGAACAGCGCCGCGAGCGCGCCCACGCCGGAGCCGGCGAAGCTGCCCACGCTCCACAGCCCGTGCAGCCCCGACATGATCGATCGCCCGGCCCGCCGCTCGATCTCGACAGCCTGTGCGTTCATGGCCACGTCCGACGAGCCCGCGGCCGCGCCGTAGACAACGAACGCGGCGACCAGCGTCCAGAGGTTTCCGGCCAGGGCGGGTAGGACCAGCGCCGCGCCCCACAGCGTGAGCAGGAGCCGGGTGGCCGAGCGGGCGCCGAGGCGATGGACCACCCAACCGGTGAACGGCATGGTGGACACGCTGCCCACGGCCGGCATCAGCAGCGCGACGCCCAGCGTCGTGGCGGACAGGCCCAGGTGCCCGGAGATGGCCGGCAGCCGGGCGGCGAGGCCGCCCGAGACCGCCCCGTGCACCATGAACGCGGCGGCGATGGCCACTCGCTCCTGGGGAAACCGCTGTCGCATCGGGACCAATCATAGATCCCCATCGCGTCGACCCCTGCCAATGATCGAGCGGGGTGCGGTGGCCACTAGCGTACAGAGTGGACAAAGTGGACGGCCACAGTGGACGGTCACGATGGCCGTACCGCCGCCTCGCAAGATCATTGCTGGTCCGGCGCGCCCCGTGACCGCGGTCGGCCGAGCATATATTGATCAATGTTTTTACTGGTTGGGCCGTTGATCCAGGTAGCCGACGGCGGGTCCGGCCTTGATAACAGTTCGGAAACCTTTCAGTTAGCCTTGACAGCGGGTCCTTCAGTTAAGAATTCTTATCGCCACCGTAAATATTCTTATCTGAAAGGTCGTCGATGGATGACGAGGTGACGCTGACCGCGTCGCGGGCCGCCGCGCTCGACGCCCCGTCGTCCGCGCCCGGAACCGGCGCGACGACCGGCGCGGATTCGTCGTCCGTGCCACCCGACGGCGTGCTGTTGCGGCTGGGCGTCCGGCTGCCCGAGTTCACCGGCGCCCTGCGTCGCGTCGCCGAGCAGGTGCTCGCCGACCCCGCGGCCGCCGCCCGGGCCACCATCGTCGAGCTGGCCGAGCGCAGCGGCACCTCGCCCGCGACCGTCACCCGGTTCTGCCGGGCGCTCGGCTTCGACGGGTACGCCGACCTCCGGCTTGGCATCGCCGGTGAGACCGGTCGGGCGGCCCGCGCGGCCGGGTGGAGCGTGGACATCGGGCGGGAGATCCAGCCCGATGATCCGCTGGAACGGGTACTGCACCAGATCATGGTCGCCGACACGCGGGCCATGCACGACACCGCCGCCCTGCTGGACCTGCGGGCCGTCGCCTGGGCCGCGGACGCGGTCACCGCCGCGCGGCGGGTCGACATCTACGGCGCCAGCAGCAACGCGCTGGTCGGCGCCGAGCTCCAGTTCTGCCTGCACCGCATCGGCGTGGCGGCCTGGTGCTGGAAAGACATCCACGACGGGTTGGCCAGCGTGGCCAACCTGGGCGACGGTGACGTGGCGATCGGCGTGTCGCACACCGGCCAGACCCGGGAGACCATCGAGGTTCTCGCCGAGGCCGGCAGCCACGGCGCCACCACCGTCGCGCTGACCAGCTTCCCGCGCTCGCCGCTGGCCGAGGTCGCGGATCTGGTGCTGCTGACCGCCGTACAGGCGACGCCCTTTCGTCCCGACGCACTCTCCGCCCGCCACCCGCAGCTGGTGGTCATGGACCTGCTGTACATCGCCGTCGCCCAGCGGCTGCACGACCGCGCGGACACCGCGTTCCAGCGGACCGCGCGGGCGGTGGCGGCGCACCGGGCACACCGAGATGTCGACGCTGACGCGTCGATGCCGCACCACGGCCGGGCGTGACACCCGGACGGGGTAAGGCCGCAACGCAACACCCTAAACCGATTATTTCCAGGTACCAGGTACGTATCCGAGGAGGAAGCGTGAAGCGCAGGATCGCGGTCGCCGCGGCTCTCGCCGCGACGCTGCTCGGTGCCGCGGCGTGTGGCGGCAAGAGCTCGTCGTCCAGCGACTCGCTGGACGGCAAGGGCAAGACCCTCAAGGTGTGGCTGATGGTCGACGCGCAAACCGGCTGGCCGGCGGTGGTCGACGCGGCGAACGCCAAGTTCAAGGCGGACACGGGCGCCAGCGTCACGGTGGAGTACCAGCAGTGGACCAACCACCTGACCAAACTGGACGCCACCCTGTCCGGCAAGTCCGTGCCGGACGTCATCGAGCTGGGCAACACCGAGGCGGCCAAGTACGTCTTCAACGGCGGCTTCGCCGACATCACTGACAAGAAGGGCAGCTTCGACAACAGCGCCGACTGGCTGACCGGCCTGTCCGCGCCGTGCGAGTCCGACGGCAAGCTCTACTGCGTGCCGTACTACGCCGGCGCCCGGGTGCTGATCTACCGCACCGACCTGTTCCAGGCGGCCGGGCTGAAGCCGCCGACGACCTATGACGACCTGACCGCCGACGCGCAGAAGCTGCAGGCGGCACACGGCTCGGACCCGAAGTTCTCCGCGTTCTACATGCCGGGCGCCTACTGGTACGCGGCGATGTCCTGGGTCTACGGGTCGGGCGGCCAGATCGCGCAGAAGGGCAGCGACGGCAAGTGGAAGGGCACGCTGGAGGACCCGACCGCCGAGGCGGGCCTGCAGAAGTGGGTCGACCTGGCCAAGACGTACTCGAAGGGTGACCCCACCAAGAACGAGAACGACCAGGACGCCGTCTTCGCCCAGGGCGACAGCGCCATGCTCTACGGCAACGGGTGGGAGTTGGGCGCCGTGCAGTCGCAGCACCAGGACCCCAACGACCCGAACTCCCCGATGGTGGACACCGCGGTGAAGGGCAAGGTGGCGGCGGTGCCGTTGCCGGGCGCCGCGGCCGGCCAGAACCTGCCGAGCTTCCTCGGCGGCTCGATCCTCGGCGTGGCGCAGAAGAGCAAGAACGCGGGCCTCGCGGCCCAGTGGATTAAGGATTTCACCGGCACCTCCTCGCAGCAGGCGCTGCTGGCCAAGGGCGCCCTGCCCAACGCCACCAACCTGCTGGACGCGGCGGCGCAGGTATCCGGCAACGAGGCCACGGCCGGCGCGGCGAAGAACAGCTGGTTCACCCCGAACGCGCCGACCTGGGCGGACGTGGAGAAGGCGAACATCCTGCAGCAGGCGCTGGTGAATATGGTGACCGGTAAGCAGTCGGTGGACGCCGCCGCCAAGGCGGCCGATACCCAGATCACCTCGACGCTCAACGCTTCCTGACCTGCGCTGGCCCGATCCGGTGCCGTCGAGGCGGCGGCACCGGATCACGACCCCGCCGACGAGCGAGGGGGAGTACGCGAATGTATGCGGTCGAGCCATCGACCCGTCAGCCCGTCGACCCGGGCCCGCAGATACCGGTGCCCGCCCTGGGTGGCCGGCGCCGGAGGCAGCGCCTCGCCGCACCGTACCTGCTGGCGCTGCCCACGGTGATCGTGCTCGCCGCGCTGTTGGCGTACCCGGTCATCAAAATGATCATGCTGTCCTTCCAGCACGTGACGCAGCGCGACCTGTTCACCGGCGAGTCGCCGGCCTGGATCGGCTTCGGGAACTACGCGGCGGTGCTGGCCGACGGGTTCTTCTGGACAGTGGTGCTGCGCACCATCGTGGTGGCCGTCGTCTGCGTGGTGCTGTCGGTGGTGGTGGGCCTGGCCGTCGCGCTGCTGATGCGGCGGGTGGCGGGCTGGGTGCGCATCCTCATGACCGTGGCCATGATGCTGGTCTGGTCCATGCCGCAGCTGGTCTCCACCCAGGTCTTCGGCTGGCTGGTGGACTCCGACTGGGGCGTGCTGAACTGGGCGCTGGACAAGATCCCGGGGGTCGACTACACCAACCACAGCTGGTGGATCAACCCGGTACAGGGGTGGTCGGTCATCATCGCGCTGGTCGTCTGGGGCGCCATCCCGTTCATCGCGATCAGCCTGTACGCCGGCCTGTCCCAGGTACCCCGGGAACTCATCGAGGCCGCGGTGGTCGACGGCGCCGGTCCCGCGGCGGTGTTCCGCGGCGTGACCTTCCCGATCCTGCGCCCGCTGGTGGGCATCGTGACCACCCTGTCGGCGATCTGGGACATGGGGATCTTCACCCAGATCTACGTGATCCGCGGCAGCAAACCCGAACTCGACTACTACAACCTCGCCATCTACGCCTACCAGGAGGCGTTCACCAAGAGCCATTACAGCCCCGGTGCGGCGATCTCGATCCTCACGGTGATCCTGATGCTCGGCGTGATGGCGTTCTACGTACGGCAGATGTTCCGGATCGGAGACGCGGACTGATGGCTGCTCCCACGCAACGCATGCGGCCGGTCGCCGCCGGGCGGCCGGCGCCCGCGAACCCCCGCCGGCACCGCCACCTGGGCTCCGGCACGGATCCGCACGTCGGGCGCTCCCGGGCCGGGACGCTGGTGGCCAACCTGGCCGGGCTGGTCTTCGCGGTGGTCATGGCGTTTCCCGTGTACTGGGCCGTCAACACCGCGTTCAAGCCGGTGAACGAGGTGGAGACGTTCACGCCGCAGTTCGTTCCCCGGCACCCGACGCTGGCCAACTTCGCCTCGGCGCTGAACGCGCCGAACTTCCTCATCGACCTGAGAAACAGCCTGATCGTCACGCTCTGCGCGGTCGCTTTCGGTCTGGTCATCGGGTTCCTCGGCGCCCTGGCCATCGCCCGGTTCCGCTTCTACGGCCGGCGGGCGCTGATCCTGGTGATCCTGATCGTGCAGATGATCCCGTTCCTGTCGCTGCTGATCCCGCTGTACCTGACGCTGAACAGCCTGGGCCTCACCGACAGCCTCACCGGCGTGATCGTCGTGTACATGGTGCTGGTCCTGCCGTACACGGTGTGGATGCTGCGCGGGTTCATCATCGGCGTACCTCGGGAGCTGGACGAGGCGGCCATGGTCGACGGTTGCACCCGGTGGCAGACCTTCTACCGGATCATCCTGCCGCTGACCGGGCCGGGCCTCGTCGCGGCCTCGATCTACGGGTTCATCCAGACCTGGAACGAGTTCATCATCATCAACACCCTCAACGACTCCGACAAGTGGAACCTGATGGCGTGGCTGGCCTCCAACCAGACGCTGCGGGGCACCACCTGGGGTCCGCTGATGGCCGGCGCGACGCTCGCCTCGCTGCCGGTGGTGGTGTTCTTCCTCATCATCCAGCGCAACGTCGCGACCGGCCTGACCGCCGGGGCGGTCAAGGGCTGACCGCCCGCCGGCCCGGTCGGACGGGAGGGCCGACCGGGCCGGCGGGCGGGGTCACGCGGTCGCGTCGGCCCCGCACGCCGCGGGCAGCGCCGCGGTCACCCGGTCCCAGGTGCGTTCGATGCCCGCGGCCAGGCAGCCGTCCACCACCGCGTCCGCGCCGAGGGCGCTGACCCGCAGCTCCGGTACGACCGGCGCGAGCCGGCGCAGTTCGCGCTCGACCGACTCGACGAGACCTCCGGCCTGCCCGACGCCGCCACCGAGCACGGTGAGGTCGGGGTCGACGACGGCGATGACCGAGCAGACCGCCCGCGCCACCAGCACCGCCTCGGCGGCGGCGACCGCCACGGCGACGGTGTCGCCCCGGTTCGCGGCGGCGAAGACGCGCCGCGCGGAGACCGGTCCGCGCAGTCCCGCGCCACGGGCGGCGCGCACGATGCCCGCGGCCGAGGCCGCGGCCTCGAAGGCGCTGCGGCCGAGGCCGCCCTCGCGGCCCCGGTCGCCGACCTCGACGCGACCGTCGCCTTCCACGCCGCCCAGGGCACCGCCTCCGCCGTCGGTCTCGCCGCCGTCGGTCTCGCCGCCGTCGGTCTCGCCGCCGTCGGTCTCGCTGCCCTTGGTGTCGCTGCTGTTGGTCTCGCTGCCGTCCAGGTCGCTGTCGTCGCTACCGCTGTCAGCGGTACCGGTGTCGTCGCTACCGCTGGCATCGTCGTGGCCGGGGTCGGGGCCGCCGTTCAGCGGTAGGTAACCGATCTCGCCGGCCGCGCCGTGCGCGCCGCGGTGCAACCGGCCGCCGAGCACGAGCCCCATGCCGATGCCGGTGCCGATCCAGACAAAGGCGAAGCTGTCCACGCCCCGACCGTGACCGTGCGCGCGCTCGGCCAGCGCGGCCGCGTTCACGTCATTCTCGATCATCAGGGAGTCACCGAACGCCTTGCGCAGCTCGGCGAGTATCTGCGGCGTGCCCCAGCCGGCGAGTCCGGTGGTGAGGCTCAGCGCGTCGCGCCGAGGGTCGTACACGCCCGGGCTGCCCAGTACGGTCTGCGTGATGTCGGACGCGGCGACGCCGGCCCGCGCGTACAGGCTCTCGGCCAGCCCGACGAGTTCGGCGACGCGGGCGTGCCCGCCCCGGGCGCGGGTGCGGATCGAGCATCGGGCGCGGATGCGGCCGGAGAAGTCGCCGATCGCGCCGCGCAGGAACTGCTTACCGACGTCGAGGGCGAGCACGAAGCCGGCCTCGGGGTGAACCTCATACAGCAGGGCGGCCGGTCCGGGGGCGCCGGTGCGCACCCCGGAGGTGCGCACCAGCCCGGCCCGCTCGAGGTTGGCCAGCGCCAGTGACACGGTGTTCTTCGCCAGCCCGGAGATGCGCGCGAGCTCGGCGCGGGAGATCCTGCCGCCGGCGCGGATGTGGTCGAGCAGCAGGTGTTCGTTCATCGCCCGGATCAGTCGCGGACGTGCGGGCGAACCGCCTCCGGCCTGCGTGCTCACGCATCGACCTCCCGTTGCAGAGCTGATACCGACCATCTGATCCAGACACTTGCATGGCTCTGGTCGATAGTCTACTTTCCTAACAAACGCGGGTCCATCCACGAATTCACGGGAGCCGCACATGCACTCTCCGGTCGTACTGGGACTGGACTTCGGGGGAACGAAGATCGCGGCAGCGGTCTGCGAGCCGAACGGTGCCCGGCTCGGCGCGACCACGGTCGACACCCTGGCCGAGGGCGGCGCACGGGCCACCCTCGAACGGGGGATCGGTGCCGCGCGCGGGCTGCTGGCCAGCGCGGCGCCGGACCGGCCGCTCGCCGCCGTCGGCGTCGCCACCTTCGGCATCCCCGGCGAGGACGGGGTCGCCCTGGCGCCCGCGGTCCCCGGCTGGAGCGACATCGCGCTCGGGCGCGAACTGCGCGAGGCGTTCGCTGGCGCGCGGGTCAGCATGGCCACCGACGTCAAGGCCGCGGCGCAGGCCGAACTCGCGTGGGGGGCGCTGGCCGGCTGCGACCCGGGGATCTACCTGAACCTCGGCACCGGCCTGGCCGTGGCGATCGTCGCGGGCGGCTCGG
Source organism: Rugosimonospora acidiphila (assembly GCF_039543385.1). Taxonomy (NCBI): domain Bacteria; kingdom Bacillati; phylum Actinomycetota; class Actinomycetes; order Micromonosporales; family Micromonosporaceae; genus Rugosimonospora; species Rugosimonospora acidiphila. The sequence goes on along the minus strand of NZ_BAABJQ010000014.1, from coordinate 14,700 downwards.
TGGTGCTGGGCAGGCACGGCGCGTCCGGCGAGATCGGATACAACCTGCGGTCGCTGGGCGACGTCGGGCTCCCGCTGGGCGAGCGCCAGCCGCTGGAGGAGGCGGTCAGCGGGATGGCGTTGCTGCGGGAGGCGTCGGCGCTGCTGCCGTACGCCACCGGCGCCGTTGACGTGTTCACCCGGGCCGGCGACGACCCGCGGATGGCTCGGCTGCTGGACGACTTCGTCGCGGAGTTGGCCTTCCACCTGGTGAACCTGGCCGTCGCCGTGGACCCGGAGCGGATCGTCGTGGGCGGCGGCATGGTGCGCTCGTGGCACCGGCTGGAGACCGACCTGCGCCGGGCGCTGGAGGCCGCCGTGCCGTTCCCGCCCGAGTTGGTACCGGCCGCCTTCCCCTTCGACGCGCCCCTGATGGGCGCCCTCGCACTGGGTACGGCCGCGGCGCGCGAAGCGCAGAGCGAAGGCGCGGCGGCATGAGTGCTCCGACGCTCACCGCACGGATCAGGAAGGGACAGCCTCGATGAGACGCACCAAGACGCTCGCCGTCATCATGGTTGCGGGCCTGCTGCTAACGGCCTGCGGATCGAATTCCACTCCCTCGCACAATTCCACTACCACCAACAGCACTCCGGACGACATCAACGCGCCCCGCAAGAAGGGCGGCACGGTCACCATCTCCAACGAGCAGGGCCAGACCTGGACCTGCCAGTTCAACCCGTTCAACCCGGCCAACTACCTGGAGTCGGTCGGGTTCGTCTACGAACCGTTGGTCTTCGTCGACCTGCTGAACAACCAGGCCGAGACGCCGATGCTCGCCTCGTCGTACCAGTGGAGCGCGGACAAGAAGAGCATCGTGTTCACCATCCGGGACGGCGTGACGTGGAGCGACGGCCAGCCGTTCTCCGCCGACGACGTGGCCTTCACCTTCAACCTGCTCAAGCAGTACCCGGCGATGGACCTGTACTCGCTGTGGACCGGGGCCGGGCTGCAGTCGGTGACCGCCAGCGGCAACAAGGTCACCATGAACTTCAGCCAGGCGGCCCAGCCCTACTTCTTCAACTTCGCCAACCAGGTGGGCATCATCCCCAAGCACATCTGGTCCACCGGCGACGCGGCCGCGCACCCGGACACCTGGACGGACACCAACCCGGTCGGCACCGGCCCGTTCATGGTCAGCCCGTGCAGCGCCAACAACATCCAGTATGTGGCCAACCCGCACTACTGGCAGGCCGGCAAGCCCTACATCCAGAAGGTCGAGTACCCGGCCTACCTGGACAACGGGCCGGCCAACCTGGACCTGGCCAACAACAAGGCGCAGTGGGGCAGCCAGTTCATCCCCGGCATCAAGCAGTTCTACCTGGCCAAGTCGGCCAACAACCACACCTGGTCCCCGCCGGTGACCAACGTGGCCATCTTCCCCAACCTCGACCCGTCGCACGCCGCCACGAGCAAGCTGGCGGTGCGCCAGGCGATCGCCTCGGCCATCGACCGGAGCAAGGTGGCGCTCATCGGTGAGGGCGGCCAGCAGCCGGCCGCCAACCAGACCGGCATCGTGACGCCGACGTTCTCGAAGTACTACGACGCCTCGGCAGTCTCCTCGGCCGGCTACGCCAAGCCCAACACGGCCAAGGCGACCCAGCTGATGGCCAGCGCCGGCTACTCGAAGTCGAACCCGCTGAAGCTGTCCATCATCACCATCACCGGGTACACCGACTGGGCCGCCTCCCTGGCGGTCATCAAGCAGGAGCTCGCGCCGATCGGGATCGACCTGACCATCACGCCGCTGGCTCAGCAGACCTTCGATGACAAGCTGTTCAACGGCGATTTCGACCTGGCCTACTACGGTGAGCCGGGCGGCCCGACGCCGTACTATGAGCTGCGGCAGATCCTGTACTCGAAGAACTCCGCGCCGATCGGCAAGCAGGCGAGCTTCAACTACGAGCGATACCTCAACCCCGACGTCGACAAGCTGTTCGACCAGTACGCCGCGGCCGACGACGCCACCCAGGTCTCGCTCATGAAGCAGATCGGGGCGGCCATGCTGCGGGACGTGCCGATCATCCCCGTCACCGAGTCGGTCGACTGGTTCCAATACAACACCACGGACATCGGTGGCTGGCCGACCGAGGACAACCCGTACGCCCAGCCGTCCGCGTTCAGCGTGCCGGACACCGGGCAGGTGCTGACCCACCTCTACTCCAAGTCGGCTCAGTGATCAGACGGTAGGACCGAAGAAAGGCCGGACCATGGCAGTGGGCACGAGGAGCTGTTCGCCGTGAACTATGTGCTACGACGCCTCGGGTTCTTCGTGCTCACGCTGTGGGCCGCGCTGACCCTCAACTTCTTCATCCCCAAGTTCATGCCCGGCAGCCCGATCAACGCGCTCCGGGACCGCACCCGCGGCAAGGTGTCACCGGCGGCGTTGCAGCAGATGCTCACCGCCTACGGGTTCAAGCCGCACCAGAACCTGTTCGTGCAGTACCTCAACTATCTCGGCGACATGTTCAGCGGGCACTGGGGCGTGTCCATCGGGGCGACCCTGGGCACGCCGGTGTCCACTCTCATCGGTCAGGCGCTGCCCTGGACGCTGGGGTTGGTGGGCATCGCCACCGTTCTCGCGTTCGTGCTCGGCTCGCTGATCGGCATCGTGGCGGCGTGGCGCCGGGGCGGGAAGGTCGACTCGATCCTGCCGTCGGTCTTCGTGGTCACCTCCGCCCTACCGTATTTCTGGGTCGGACTGCTGCTGATCCTGATGCTCTCGGTGTGGACCAACGGGTTCCTGCCGAGCGACTTCAACTACGACAACACCCTCCAGCCGTCGCTGTCGCCGGGCTTCATCGGCAGCGTGCTCAAACACGCGATCCTGCCCGCCGGCACGATCCTCATCACCTCCATCGGGGGCTGGATCCTCACCATGCGCAATAACATGATCACCACTCTCGCCGAGGACTACGTGCGCATGGGCCGGGCCAAGGGCCTGTCCAACCGGCGCATCATGTACGGGTACGCGGCCCGCAACGCGATGCTGCCCAACCTTTCCGGCTTCGCGATGTCGCTCGGCTTCGTCATCTCGGGCGCGATCCTGGTGGAGTACGTGTTCAACTACCCCGGCCTGGGCTACCTGCTCTACAACGCCGTGCAGAACACCGACTACCCGCTCATGCAGGCGCTGTTCATGCTGTTCACCGCGGCCGTGCTGATCGCCGTGCTGCTGTGCGACTTCGCGACGGCCTGGTTGGATCCGCGCGCCCGGGCGAAGGGATAGACCTATGACCTCCCTGCTCGTGCAGCCGACCGCGGCCACGCCCGCGCCGGCCACCACGTCCAGGCGTGGGCGTGGCGGCGCCCTCGCATCCCTGCTGCGCAACCGCAAGGCCACCGTGGGGCTGGCCATCTTCCTGGTGTTCTGCGTGCTGGCCGCGGTGCCCCAGCTGTTCACGTCGGTACGCGACCCGAACGCGCTGTCGTTCGTGCCATCCCAGCAGCCGTCCGGGGCGCACTGGCTGGGCACCACCGCGCTCGGGCAGGACATCTGGGCCCAGCTCGTCTACGGCGCCCGCCAGTCGCTGGTCATCGCGCTGGTCGCCGGGCTGTGCGCCACCGTGCTGTCGGTGCTGATCGGGGTGTCCGCGGCGTACCTGGGCGGCGTCGCGGACGAGGCGCTGTCCATGCTGACCAACGTCTTCCTGGTCATCCCGACCTTCCCGCTGATCATCGTGCTGGCCACCTACGCGGGCAAGGGCACCCTGCTGGTGGTGCTCATCGTGCTGGTCGTCACCGGCTGGTCGTACGGCGCCAACCAGTTGCGCGCGCAGGCACTGTCCATGCGCAACCGGGACTTCCTGGAGTCTGCCCGGGTACGGGGGGAGCGGCGCTCGTACATCATCGTGTTCGAGGTGCTGCCGACGATGACCTCGCTCATCCTGGCCAACTTCCTGGGCGCCGCGCTGTACTCGGTGTTGACCGCCGCCGGCCTGCAGTTCCTCGGGTTGGGCGATCCCAACTCGATCAGCTGGGGCACCATGCTCTACTGGTCGCAGAGCCAGCAGGCGCTGCAGACCGGCATGCCGCTGTGGGCCATCGCGCCGGGCGCGTGCGTGGCGCTGCTCGGCGTCTCGTTCGCCCTGATGAACTACGCCTTTGACGAGATCAGCAATCCCGCGCTGCGACCGGTGAGGAGGAACCGTGCCAGGCGCACCCATTCTTGAGGTCCGCGACCTGCGCGTCGAGTACGCCACCGGCGGCGGCGCGGTCCGCGCGGTGGACGGCGTCGACCTCGACGTGCACCAGGGCGAGTTCGTCGGCGTGGTCGGCGAGTCCGGCTGCGGCAAGTCCACCATGCTGTTCGCCATCGCCCGGCTGCTCAGCCCGCCGGCCGGGATCACCGGTGGCAGCGTCGTCTTCCACGGCCAGAACCTGGTCACCATGGCCGAGAAGGAACTCAACGTGCTGCGCTGGCGCGACCTGTCGGTCGTCATGCAGAGCGCGATGAACGCCCTCAACCCGGTGGCGAGCATCGGCGCGCAGCTGCGCGACGCGATGGAGGCGCACGGGAAGTTCACCGCCGCCCAGGTGCGGGAGCGCTCGGCCGAGGTGATGAGCCTGGTCGGCATCGACCCGGTACACCTGAAGAGCTACCCGCACCAGCTGTCCGGCGGGATGCGCCAGCGGGCCATGATCGCCATGGCGCTGCTGTTCACGCCGGACCTCGTCATCATGGACGAGCCGACCTCCGCGCTCGACGTGGTCGCGCAGCGCTCGCTCATGTTGCAGATCAAAGAGCTGCAGCGCGAGCTCGGCTTCGCGGTCGTCTTCGTCACCCACGACATGTCACTGGTCAGCCACTTCTCCGACCAGTTGCTGGTGATGTACGGCGGGCAGGTCGTCGAGGTCGGGCCGACCCGCACCGTCTTCGACACCCCGGCGCACCCGTACAGCCGGGGACTGCTCGACGCGTTCCCGTCGATCCGGGGGCCGAGGGTCGAGCTGACCGGGATCCCGGGCAGCCCGCCCGACCTCGGCGCGCCGCCCAGCGGCTGCCGGTTCCAGCCACGGTGCCCGGTCGCCGAGGACGACTGCCGGGTCATCGCGCCCGCGCTGTACCAGGTCGGTGCGGCACAGTCGCGCTGCCTGCTCAACGACCCGCGGCGAGCCGGCGCACCCGCCGCCGAACCGGACGTGGAGGTGGGACCGTGACCATCCCGAGCCAGGCGACGCAGGCCGGTCCGCCGGAGGGCGCGGCGGGGCAGGCTCCGCTGCTGGAGACGCGCAAACTCACCAAGCACTTCAAGGTCGGCGGTGCGCTGTCCCGCCGGAACCTGCACGCGGTCGACGACGCCGACCTCACCATCAACCGCAAGGAGATCGTCGCGCTGGTGGGGGAGAGCGGCAGCGGCAAGAGCACCGTCGCCCGCCTGCTGGCCGGCGTCTACCGGCCGACCGCGGGCGAGATCCGCTACCAGGGCCGCCCGCTGACCGCGATGCGCGGCCGCCGGCAACTGCTGGAGTACCGGGGCGACGTGCCGATGGTGTTCCAGGACCCGTTCAGCTCGCTCAACCCGGCATACCGGGTGTCCCACGGCATCCTGCGCGGCCTCAAGCTGCACCGCCACGACCTGAACCGGGCGCAGCGGTTCGAGGAGGCGCTGCGGGTCACCGAGGCGGTCGGGCTCAACCCGGCCGCCGAGATCCTCGAGCGGTACCCGTACGAGCTGAGCGGCGGCCAGCGGCAGCGCATCGGCTTCGCGCAGGCCCTCGCGTACCGGCCGAAGCTGATCCTGGCCGACGAACCGGTGTCCATGCTGGACGTGTCGATCCGCATCGGACTGCTCAACGTGATGGCCCGGCTGCGCGCCGAGGAGGATGTGTCGTTCCTCTACATCACCCACGACATCGCCAGCGCCCGCTACGTCTCCGACCGGTTGATGGTGATGTACGCCGGCCACGTCGTGGAGTCCGGCCCGACCGAGGCGGTGCTGGCCGACCCGAAGCATCCGTACACGCAACTGCTGCTGTCGGCCGTCCCCGACCCGCGGGCGCCGCTGGCGGTGACCGCCGAGGCCGCCAAGGGCGAGCCGCCCAGGGTCATCGACCCCGGTCCCGGCTGCCGGTTCCGCTGGCGCTGCCCGCTGGCGATCGACGAGTGCGCGACGGTGACGCCCCTGCCCCGCCCGCTCGGGCCGGGGCGCCAGGCGGCCTGCCACGTGGCCACGGCCGACCCGGTACCGTCCGCGCGGACCACACCGGTGTCCACATCGGACACCAAGGCCGGTGCGGACGCGCAGCCGGGCTGACGGGCCCGGGCGCACTCGACCCGAGTCACGCCTGAGACAGCGTCGGTCGCGGGCCGCGATAGGGAAGCGTCGCGCTGTACACCACGTTGGTGGTGGTGCTGCCGAACGCGGCGAGGTCGTCGACGACCTGTTCGAGGTGCGCCATCGAGGTCGCGGCGACCTTCAGCACGTAGCAGTCGTCTCCCGTGGTGCGCAGGCACTCCAGGATCTCCGACCGCCGATCGAGCAATTGGCGCAGCGGATCGTGCCGGTTGCCGGGGTACTTGAGCCGGACCACCGCCAGCACGGCGAAGCCCGCCTTGGACAGGTCGACCTCGGCACGGTAGCCGGTGATGACACCGCTGGCCTCCAGTCGCTTCACCCGTTCGCTGGTCGCCGACGCGCTCAGCGTGACCCGGCGGCTGAGTTCGGTGATCGGCAAGCGACCGTCGCCCTGCAGCTCGGTCAGGATGGACCAATCGACGGCGTCAAGATTCTCGGTCACCGGGCCAATTTACCGGCGGATCCACGGCAAGGGCCAGCCGAGGCAGGGAAGACGGTGTTCACAGGCCGGATCCACGCTGGCTAGTCTCGGACCTGTGCAGATTGGTGTGAACGTACCGAACTTCGGCCCGGGTACCGGTCCCGACCTGCTGCGACAGTGGGCGCAGACGATCGAGGGCCTCGGCTTCGACCTGCTGATGCTCTCCGACCACATCGCGGTGACCCCGGACGTGGCCGGACAGTATCCGGCTCCGTTCTACGAGCCGATCACGACGCTGTCCTGGCTGGCTGGGGTGACCCGGCGGATCAGGCTGGGTACCACGGTGCTCATCCTTGCGTACCGGCACCCGCTGCTCACCGCCCGCATGGCGGCGAACCTCCACCGGCTCAGCGACGGCCGGCTCGTCCTGGGCGTCGGCGTCGGCTGGGCCAGGCAGGAGTTCGAGGCGCTCGGCGTGCCGTTCCACCGGCGCGGTGCGCTGACCGACGAGTACCTCCACACCATCCGCGAGGCCTGGCGCGACACCGACGACTATGAGGCGCCCGGAATCCCGGTCTGGGTCGGCGGCAACAGCGACAGCGCCATGCGTCGCGCGGTACTGCTCGGGGATGCCTGGCATCCGCTGCGGTGCACACCCGGCTGGCTGGCCGAGGCGGCCGGCCGGCTCGCGGCCGTCGCCGACGGATGGGACCGGCAGGTGCCCGCGCTGACGCCGCGCATCGCACTCCGGGAGACCCCTGAACCGGTCACCGCCCCGGATCGGCTGGCCGGGGTCGGCACGCTTGACCAGATCATCGCCGACCTCGATCAGCTGCGTCTGCTCGGCGCGCAGACGGTGCTGCTCGACCCGTTCAACGGCGACCTGACCGAAGTCCGTCGGCCCGAACGCGCCTGGCGGACGCTGGCCGCCGTGGCCGCGTATCACAAATCCCAGGAGGACCGATGACCCCCGACGACGAGAGGTTTCTCCGCCGTGCCGTAGCGCTCGCCAGCGAAGCCGGGGCGCTCGGCGAACGACCGTTCGGCTCGTTGCTGGTCGGTGCGGACGGCACGGTCCTGATCGAGGACCACAACACGGTGGTCTCCGATTCGGACATCACCGCGCACCCGGAGTTGAAGCTGGCGCGATGGGCCGCGCGGCAACTCGCTCCCGACGTGGCCGCCGGCATCACGATGTTCACCAGTTGCCAGCCCTGCCCGATGTGCGCGACCGCGATAGACCGATCCGGCCTCGGACGGGTGGTGTACGCCCTGTCCGCCGAGCAATTCGCGGAGGTCAAGCCGACCACTCCGCCGCTGCCCGAGGTGCGCTACGAGGGGCCGGCGCTGTTCGACGAGGCGCGCCGGCCGATCGACGACTACTACTGAGTTCTGTGCCGGTGGCGCGACTCACATCGCCCGCGGTGCGCAACCGGAAGCGGGCACACTGGTCAGATGGTTGGTCCGACGGGTTGGCCACGGTCGTGGGTGGGAACGTGGCTCGCCGCCGACGGCAAGGCAATCTCGATCTGCCGAAGCCCGAGGGGCGTTACGGTGACGGCCCGCCCCGGCCCGGGGCAGGCGCCGTATCGCTCCGCGCAGCTGCTGGACGACGGCACCAAGCCGATCGAAGATCTTCCCGCGCGCTGCGACACGGACCAGCGAGGGCACAGGTACCTTGAGGTCGAGGCGGGGACGGTGAATCTCGGACCCACCTACCGTCTCTATGCCGCCAGGGAAGAGGCGGACGAGCTACGGGGCGCCGCCGACGACCTGCCCGTCGAACGGCTGGTACTGGTACCCGAGATCGTCATGGGCCTGTACGACGACTACGACGACGACCTGGGCGTGCCGTGGGCCTACCCCCTGCGGCCGCTGCGATGGGCGCGACCCTCCGGGTAAACCGCGGGTGCCCGGCCCCGACGCGCGTCGGGACCGGGCACCCATTCATCCGTGCGCTATCCGGCGACGTCGATCCGGGGGGAGTTCCACCCGGACACGCTCACCACCGGCGTGGCGCCCTTGAGGTCCGAGGCGCGGTAGCTGACCGTCAGCGTCTGCGACTCGCCCGGCCACAGCGTGATGTCGTTGTCGCTCCACAGCGCGGAGCCGACCTCGTTGTCGCCCGGCAACTCCTTGCCGGACCTGGTACCCCGGCGCAGATCCGCCCGGAGGAAGAAGCCCACCGTCCGGGTCTTCGAGGTGTTGGTGATGGTCACCGTGGCGACCCGGTCGGCACCGTCCGGGCCCGCCTGGGCGTGGGTGCTGACCTTCGCTGCGATCTTGTTGTTCGTCGGCAGCGAGTGCAGCGCCGTCAGGTCCGCGTACTGGGACATGGTGGCCTGCGGGTTGCCCAGGGTGGCGTCCCAGTCGACCTGGTCGGCCTGGCTGGACACCCAGTACACGTTGCGGTCGACGACCTTGCCGTTCTGGCTGAGCTGAAGCTCCACGAAGGACGTCTTCGCGGGGGTGGGTGCCACCGTGGCGGCCGGCACCTTCGGGGTGAGCACCTTGTTCGTCACCTGCTGGCTGGTCAGGCTGAGGCCGCCGACCCGCTGGTCGTCCAGCACGTTGCCGGCCAGGTCGTAGACCTTCGCCTGCACCGACAGCCCCTTGGCCGCCTTGCCGGTGAGGTTGTCCACGGCCACCGTGCCGTCGTCGTACCCGTAGAGCACGTGCAGCCCCTCGTTGGCCTTCTTCGCGCCGAAGAAGCTGCCCGGCTGGTCGCCGTCCTGGTTGTACAGGTCCCACAGCAGGGTCGGCCAACCCTTGTTGACCTGCCAGTAGATGGTGCCGGTGGCCGGGGTGGGCTGGTTGGTCGAGTGGTCGACGAACGCCTCGAACTGCGCCCTGGTGTTCTCGTAGTTCTGGACCTGGGCCTCCTCGACGTACTGGTCGAGGCTCGACCACGAGCCGTACCGGTTCGTCATCGCCTGGTCGAACTCGAAGAGCGTGCCGAAGCGGTACCCGCCGTGGCCCGTCTCGTAGTTGGCGTGGTACTGGTTGGCGTCCGGCTGCTGCCAGAGCGCGGCCTGGTCGGCGGGGGACAGGAACCGGTTGAGGGAGTCCATGGTGGGCACCGTGTCCCCGGCGCTCTGCTCGCTGTCCAGGCCCCAGGAGCCGCCGGCGTTGGTACGCGACGAGTCACCCGGGTCGTAGTTGCTGGTGTCGTACCAGTAGCTCGGCGGCACGTAGTCGTACGGTCCTTCCTTCTCGCCGGCCTGTCCCAGCGTGGGCGTGCTCTTGTACTCCGCCGACGCGACGATGGGTACGTCGAAGTCGGCCTGCTGGAAGGCGGGCAGCGAGACGGCCTCCTGCTGGGGCCGCGGCGCGTTGTCGCTCCAGGAGAAGGTGAACACGCTGGGGTGGTTGCGCTCGTTCTGGCCGATGGTCAGCGCCGACAGCGCCATGGTGTCCAGGGTGGCCTGGCTGATGGTTTTCCCCGGCTGCCACGCGTCGCAGCACTGGAACCCGGAGTCGATGAGCATGCCGGCCGCGTCGGCCTGCTCATAGAAGTTCTCCGGCATGAAGTGCCCCTCCAGCCGCAGCGTGTTGATGCCGAGGTTCTTCAGGATCGCGAACTGGCGGGCGATGTCGGTCGCGTCGTAGTGCAGGAACAGGTCCTCGGCGAAGCCGCCGCCGCGCACCACGATGGAGCGGCCGTTGATGGCGTAGCTGCGCACGCCGTCGGGCGCGATCGGCGACGCGCCGACCAGCGAGGTGGTCACCGTCCGGATGCCGAAGGTCGCGCTGGCCGAGTCGGTCACCGCGCCGCGCTGCGACACCGACGTGCGCAGCGTGTACAGCGGCGAGGCGCCCATCTGGTACGGCCACCAGATCTGCGGATGCCTGATGGTCAGGGCCCGGTACGCGTCCGGCGTGAACGACACGGTCTGGGTGGTGTGCGCCGGAACCGTCACCGACTGCGTGACCGTTATCGCCTTGCCGCCGTGGCCGGGCGGCGTGACGGTGGCACGCACCGTGCCGGTCTGTGGCGCGGCCGTGTTGTTGGTGACGTCGGTCTTGACGGTCAGCGCCGAACTGCTCAGATCCGCCGCGTTGGCCTGGAGCACGTGCGCGTTGCTCTCGCTGAGCGCGTCGGAGACCTTGAGCTGGATCGGGAACTGGATGCCGGTGTTGTTGTCCGGCGGGACCTGGTTCCAGTCCACGTCGTCGAGCGTGAGCATGGTGCTGGGGTCGTTGGGGTAGACCTCCAGCGCCAGCGAGTTCTTGCCCCGGTGAAGCAGGGTGCTCACGTCGAAGGTGAATTTGGTGTAGTCGCCGGTGACGGTGGCCTTGGTGGCCACCTCCGAACCGTTGACCCAGACGTCGGCGGCGCCCACAACGCCGTTGACGATGAGGCTGGCGGTCTGGCCGGGGCGCAGGTCGGCGGAGAAGTCGGTGCGGTACCACCAGGGCACCGCGAACTGCGGCACGCTCACCGGGCCGGCGTCGTCGGTGAACCCGAAGCACGTGCGGATGTTGTCGGAGTAGTACGGGTTGGGGCAGGCCCCGTTCTGCAGCAGGGCCTCGATCTCGGTGCCGGGCGCGTCCCCGTCGTCCGGCCGCACCGACAGCCAGTGCGCGGTGGAGAAGCCGGGGGTGGAGATCTGGTCGCCGGTCTGGGTGGCGGTGGCGCTGGTGAGCACCTTCCAGCCGCTGGTGCCGAGGTCGTGCGGGGCGGCCGCCGATCCGGCGGTGGGGCCGGTGAACGTCACCGCCGAGGGGGCTGCGGCGTTCGCCGCGCCGGGCCCGCCGAAGGCGGGGGCGCCGAGGGTGACGGCCAGCGCGGAGAGGGTGAGTAGTCGGATGGGTACGCGAGAACCAATGCGCCGTCTTTTCATGAACCATCTCCTAGAGACGCATGCGGTGGCGCGGGCCGGCCGGGGGCCGGGCGGCGCCACGGGACCGAACTGATGGACTTCAAACGGTCAGGCAGGCTTCCTGATAGAAGATAACAGATGCTGATCGGCGCGGGCAGCGGTGCGGGGTCAGTCTGTGCGCAGGATTTTCGCCCGCCACAAGGCGTCCTTTGTGGACAATCACGGGCGCAACCGCGCGAATGGGCCGGTGGAGTTCAGGTGCCTCCGACGGTTCCCGCCGCCGGTGTGACACGGCGGGTCCGCGGTTACGGAACGGCCGCACCCCGGACCGGGTCCGGGGTGCGGCGAGGGGCGAGCGGCGTTACGAAACGACGACCGTGAAGTTCTCCTGGTCGGTGGCGCCGATCGCGTCGGTGGCCTGCAGGGTGAACTCGTAGGTACCCGCGACACTGGGGATGCCGGTGATGTTCGCGGCATCGTGGCCCTGAACCTGCGGGCCGCTCATGCCGGTGGGGATGACACCGGCAACGAGCTTCCATTGCACCTGCGTCGGGGTGGTTCCGCTGCCGAAGTTGCATCCCGTGGTCGTGAAGTTGACCGTCCCCAGGTTCCCGACCGCGAGCGTGGCCGTGGTCCCGAAGTTCTCGGAGACCCCGCCCGGGAGCGTGACCAGCGTCTGCGCCGCGATCACACAGCTACCCGTGGGCGGCGCCGGCGGCTGGACCGGCTTCGTCGACGGCGTGCAGCCCTGAAGCTTGGCGGTTACCAGCGGGGAGTCGGCGTCGCGCACGGTGATCAAGCAGTCGGGAGCGTGGAAGTTGGATGCCTCGATCTTGAACCGCCCGTCGTTCCCGACGCGCACGTCGGCCACGTCGACGGTCGACTCGGCGGAAATGCTGGTGCCGGGTTCGCCACCCGACCCTTGGACCTGAAGTTGGCCGTTCTTCAGCACGGCGCTCTGAACCTTGACGTTGAACAGGCTGGCGTTGGCGGGTCCGGCGAGCAACGCCTGACCGATCAGACCCAACGCCACGGCGGTCAACGCGAGGGTCATTCGACGTGTGGATTTGGGTGACATGGCACTCCTGAACTCGGGTGGACGTGACTGTTCGACGGGCCCTCGGGGCCCGCTTCCTGGCAAGGCCGCGCGGTCCTACTCATCAGCACGTGCGCACATAGAGATGGTTCACGGATTCGGCCGATGCCCCGGAACATTCGCCCAGGGCCGAAAGGCGAGGGAGTTCGGGCGAGGCCGCGAAAATGCAACGGCGGTCAGGCGGGCCACCCGCCGGCCCGGGCGCGGACCAGCCCGGCGACCTCCTCGACCGTCCGGCCATCCGTGTCGACGCACAGATCACCCAGGCCGACCCGCTCCAACTCGGCCGCCTCGCGCGCGGCCCGCTCCGCGAACCGGAGCAGTGCGTCTTCGGGCCAGCCCTTCAGCGCCTTGCCAGGGATCGTCGGCCCGCCGCCGGCGCCGCGCAGCAGGACCCGCCGTGCCAACTCGGCCGGCCCGGCGTGCAGGCGGCACAGCGTGAGCGCCGTACCCGGTACCGCGTCGGCGTAGGCGCGCACCGTCTCCGGGCGATGGACGGCACCGGTGACGACGAGGCACCGCGCCCCGGCATCCCGGTACATCGGCCACAGCGCGCCGAGGTTGCGCGCCTTGAGCCGGTGGTTGCCCGGGTCGCCGGCGGGGGCCGGCCGGCAGAAGCCGATCTGGGCGAGGTCGACGTACGCGGCCTTCACACCGGACCCGTTGACCTGGGTGAAGATCTCGTACCCGACCGTGGACTTGCCCACGGCGGGCGGGCGGCACACCCACAGGACAGGCGTGGAGCCGGGCCGGACGCCGTCATGCCCACCCTCGCGGAGCGCCGTCTCGCCGGTCGATGCTTCGCCGGTCGGTGCTTCGTGCGGCGGCATCGGGTCCAGCGGTGCCGAGCCCAGCGTCGCCGGATCCAGCGGTGCCGGATCGAGGGGTGCCGGGTCCAGCGTCGCCGCGTCGTGACGGGGCCAGCCGCCGGCCCGCTCGCGTACCAGCCGGGCCACCTCGGGCACCGGCAACCCATCGGTGTCCACGCACGGGCCGGGGAGTTTCCCGCGCTCCAGTTCGTCCGCGTCCCGGACGACCTCGTCCAGCAGGTCCGGGCGCCAGCCTCGGCCGAGGAACCGCTCGACCAGTACCCGGTGGCCGGCGCGCAGCCGCATCAGCGTGACGGCGGCGTCCGGCACCTGGCCGGCGTACGCGCGCACCTGGTCGGCGGTTTCGACCCCGCCCGACACGACCAGGCACCGGACCCCCGCGTCCCGGTGGGCCGGCCACACCGCGCCCAGGCCGCGGGACTTGACGCGGTGGTTGCCGGGGTCGTCGGCCGGCGCGGGGTAGCACAGGCCGACCTGATCGAGGTCGACGTAGCCGACCGGTACGCCGGCCCGTTCGAGCTGGCTGAAGATTTCGCACCCGACCGTCGACTTGCCGACGCCGGACGGGCCGCACAGCCACAGCAGGGGCACCGGGGCGCCGTTCATGCCGGCGAGAGTAGTGACGGACGCGCCTCGCGGGCGAGCCAATTACCCGGCGGGCGCGCTGCCCTGAACGGCCTCGGGTGGCGGGCCGGTGCTAGCGTTCGGCCCGCTTCTGATTGTTCGTGACGAGTCGGGGAAACTCGCGACGAGGGGATGCAGATGACCACCTGGACGAGCCTGGTCGAGTACGTACGCTCCAACTATAAAATTTCCGATGAGAAGGACGACCGCGTCAAGCTGATCTTCGAAGTCGGCGACATGCGCACGCAGGTGGTGTTCCTGTGGCGGCAGGTGCTGGGTGAGGGCACCGAGGAGTGGCTGCAGATCGAGTCGCCGGTGGGCAAGGTGGACTCCCTGAACCTGCGCGCCGTGCTGGAAGAGGTCGGCGGCAAGGTCTGCGGCGGCGGGGCCATCATCGACGGTCACCTGTTCATCAGGCAGTCGATGCCGCTGGCGGACCTCGACATCAACGAGTTCGAGCGCCCGCTGTCGCTGATCACCTCGACCGCGGACCGGCTCGAGCGCCAGTTCGTGGGCGGCGACGAGTTCTGAGGCGGGTTCCCGGCGCGGCCGGTGCGCGCGGTGCGCGCACC